>NZ_JAAFZF010000033.1:0-35162 GCF_010614825.1 Neobacillus sedimentimangrovi | reverse complement strand
TATCTAGTTTTGAGGGAATGAACCTCAATTGAATAGGTCCGGTGGCAATGGCGAGAAGGTCACACCCGTTCCCATACCGAACACGGAAGTTAAGCTTCTCAGCGCCGATGGTAGTTGGGGCGAAAGCCCCTGTGAGAGTAGGACGCTGCCGGGCAAAAAAAGCAATCTATTCATAGGTTGCTTTTTTATTTTATTTGCTGAGATAAACAGATGTTGCTTTGAGGAAGTATTTCAGCGTTTAGCGGAGCACAAGGGCAAGAAATGTCTACAAATATTAAAGTTGCCGAAGAGGCTTTACTGGAAAGTCTACGATCCGATTTTCTTGGATTGCAAGTCAACAATTATGATTAACAAAGTGTATTTTTTATAAAAAGTACACTGTACAGAAAGAAATCACATACAGACATACACCCAATTCCAAAACCCAACATATGATATAAATTAAGACTAACAAGATGAAAATTCGAAAAATTGTATACAAATTGATTTTAGCGGGCAGAATGGGTGTATGGAGGTGGAAGAGTTGAATTCAAATTTAGCTCATAGGCAGTTTGAAGAAACATGCATTATTTGTGAGAATTTAAAACCAAAAGGCATACATCTATACACTTCTTTTATTTGTACAGACTGTGAACATGATTTAATACAAACTGATACCAGTGATCCAAAGTATAGTTATTTTCTAAATAAGTTAAAAAAAGTAACCACACCTGAAATTTTTTCATAACAAAGTCCAATAATGGGCTTTATTTTTTTGTATTGAGAAGAGAAATATAAATCTATGTTAAAATAAATAAGGACTCTAAAAAAGGAAGCATGAAGATGGTCAAACAATCTGAAATCCCATTATATACTGCGTTGTGTAACCATAATAATAAAAAGCCAATCTCTTTTCATGTACCCGGGCATAAATATGGCCTTCTTTCTCATGAGGAGAGTTTTTTTCATGATATTTTAAAAATTGACGCCACAGAGTTAAATGGTTTAGATGATTTACATTCACCGGAAGGGCCAATATTAGAAGCAGAAACTCTCTTAGCTGAGCTATATCAGGTACAAAAAAGCTTTTTTCTCATAAATGGCTCCACTGTAGGGAACCTGGCAATGATGATGGCTGTGTGTTCAGAAGGGGATACTGTTCTTGTTCAAAGGAATTGTCATAAATCAATTATTAATGCATTAAGATTGGTGAAGGCTCAGCCAATCTTTTTGGATCCGGAGTATGATGAGAATTGGAAGATTTCAGCAGGGGTGAGTAAATCTACTGTTGAACGGGCGATCCGGTTATTTCCTGATGTGAAAGCTATTGTTTTAACCTATCCAAATTATTATGGCATGGTTTATGATTTACAAGGCATTATTCGAGAAGCACATATACATAACATTCCTGTACTTGTTGATGAAGCACATGGGTCCCATTTTATTATTGGCAGCCCGTTTCCAAAATCGGCTGTTACATTAGGAGCGGATGTTGTTGTGCAATCTGCACACAAAACTCTTCCAGCGATGACAATGGGATCATTTATGCATATAAATAGCCGGCTGGTAGATGTTGAGAAGCTAAAGGAATCTCTTACGATTTTCCAATCGAGCAGTCCTTCTTATCCAATCATGGCATCACTGGATTTAGCGAGGAATTATCTTGCAGAATATCAGCAAAAAGATGTTGATTATTTGCTATCAGAAATAAATAAATTTAAAAAGGAATTAGCTAAAATACCGACCATAAAGGTATTAGACTTCCCAAATGCAATAGGTGATTGGTTAAAAATAACAATTCAAACACGTTGCAGTTTAAATGGATTTGAACTGCAACAGAAGTTAGAACAATATTCTATTTATACAGAATTAGCTGATCCGAATAATGTACTTTTGGTCTTGCCGTTGCTTAAAAAAGGACAAACCTATCCTTTACAAGAGACTGCAATAAACATAAGGAAAGCTTTAGAAAATTTACCATACCAGGAACCAAGGCAATATACATTTAATAACAGAATTAAAATTTCTCAACTGGCTATTGAATATAAAGAAATGGATCGGTTAGAAGCAGAAGATATAAGCCTGGAAAAAGCATTGGGGCGTGTTTGCGCTGAAACTATTATCCCTTACCCACCAGGAATTCCACTACTTTTAAAAGGGGAACAAATAACAGCTGATAAACTAGACCAGTTAAAAAGGATGATCGAAATGGGTGCTCGTTTTCAGGGGAGATCATTACTAAAAATGGGTTTGGTTAAGGTGTTTCGTACATTGTAAGAGGATCATTTGGAGGTTTTTATAAATGACAAATGGAATATTTATTACATTTGAGGGGCCTGACGGGGCAGGTAAAACAACCATCCTCAGCATGATAAGTGAAAAGTTTAATCATGCGGTTATTACTAGGGAACCGGGCGGCATAGATATTGCAGAACAAATTCGAAAAGTTATTTTAGCAAAAGAGAATACAGCGATGGACCCAAGAACAGAGGCATTGCTCTACGCCGCTGCAAGAAGACAGCATTTAATGGAACGTGTAAAACCTGTCTTAGAGGCAGGGAAAATGGTACTTTGTGACCGATTTGTCGATAGTTCATTGGCTTATCAAGGTTTTGCCCGGGGCTTAGGGATTGATGAAGTTTGGACAATCAATCAATTTGCAATTGAACAGATGATGCCAGATTTAACAATTTATTTTGATATAGAGCCGGAAGCGGGTCTATTAAGAATTAGTAAGAATAAGGGAAGAGAGATAAACCGATTAGATTTAGAAAACCTTAATTTCCATCAAAAAGTAAGAGAAGGATATCATATTCTATTGGAAAGATTTCCTGAAAGAATTGTGAAGATCGATGCCTCGGGAACATTGGAGGAAGTCTATAAAAAGACTTTACAAATCATTGAAACTAAACTAGCAGAAAAAAGCCTATAATGTAAGGCTTTTTTTATTAATTGGGTAATTTTATGAATATGATATTAAGTCATTTAACCTTGGAAAAGGCTTATTGCTTGAGAAAAATAAAGAGATTCTCCTATTTCTATAACTTTAGTCTTCCCCATTTTAATAACTCCAAAAAATTTAGCACTTAGTTACTTTCCATCGACTGTCCTTTCTTTACATTTCCTATCATCTTCCTTTTATTGCGAATGAACACATAGCTTGACTTTGCTATAATATAAAAAAGCAAAAGTCGGATAGGAAAAGGAAAGGGTGGTTTGAATGAAATTAATTATTGCTGTGGTACAAGACCAAGATAGCAATCGGCTGTTGAAAGCATTGGTGGATAATAATTTTCGAGCGACGAAGCTAGCCAGTACGGGAGGCTTTTTAAAATCAGGAAATACAACTTTTATCATTGGAACGGAAGATATTCGTGTAGATCGTGCTTTGCAAATCATTAAAGATAATTGTAGAGCACGAGAACAGCTTGTTTCACCTGTATCACCGATGGGAGGCAATGCCGATTCCTATGTTCCTTATCCTGTAGAGGTAGAAGTTGGAGGCGCGACTGTATTTGTTCTTCCAATAGAGCAGTACTTACATTTTTAAGTTAGAGAGTGATAAATTTGGTAAATACGTGGGATCAGCTGGAAAAGCTACAGCCAACCATTCTTCGGATGTTAAAAAATAGCCTTTTAAAAAATCGAGTGGCCCATGCCTACCTTCTTGAAGGATTAAAAGGGGTAGGAAAAAAAGAAGTTGCATTATTGTTTACTAGGGCACTTTTTTGTGAAGAAAAAATAGATGGCTATAAACCTTGTGAATCATGTCATAATTGCCGCAGAATTCTTAATGGTAACCATCCTGATGTTCATATTGTGGAACCAGATGGTTTGTCTATAAAGGTTGACCAAATAAGGGAACTACAAGCAGAATTTGCAAAAAAAGGGGTAGAATCTTTGAAAAAGGTCTACCTCCTTATTCATGCGGATAGAATGAGTGTTAGTGCTTCAAATAGCTTACTTAAGTTTCTTGAAGAACCAAATGCCCAAACAACTGCCTTTTTAATAACAGAACAGCCTCAGCAAATATTACCTACTATTCTATCCCGATGCCAAGTTTTAACATTCCAACCACTTCCACCACAAGTTTTAGTAAATAGGTTGATTGAAAATGGTGTAGTGCCAACAAAGGCTCCCCTCTTGGCTTCCTTGACAAACAACTTGGAAGAAGCACTTGCTTTAAATGTCGATGAATGGTTTGCACAAGCTCAAAAAATAGTGGTAAAATTATATGAGGTGTTAGATAAGAACCCATTGGAAGCGATGGTCACGCTTCAAAATGACTGGTTCGGGCACTTCAAAGAGAAAGAACAGATTTATCTTGGTTTAGATCTATTACTTCTTATTGTTAAGGATTTACTATATATACAAATAAATAAAGAGGGGAATATTGTTTTTAAAGGAGAAATAGAACGGTTAAAGAAATATGCTTTACGAGCATCTAGCCGGCGCATACAGAATCAAATGTCAGCCATTCTTGAAGCCAAGAGAAAGCTGCAAGCAAACATGAATCCTCAGCTTATGATGGAACAGCTTGTGTTAAATTTGCAGGAGGGATCTTCGATTGTTTGATGTTGTAGGAGTACGCTTTAAAAAAGCGGGAAAAATCTATTATTTTGATCCTGGAGACCTCCCAATTCAAAAGGATGACTTTGTCATTGTTGAAACCGTACGTGGTGTGGAGTATGGCAAAGTGGTCATAGCTCGTAAACAAGTTGAGGAGCATGATGTTGTCCTCCCATTAAAAAAGGTTGTAAGAATTGCGGACCAAAAGGATCGGATAATTGTTGAGGAAAATAAGCAGGCAGCGAAAGAGGCCTACGAAATATGTAATGAAAAAGTCCATGAACATCAACTAGATATGAAGCTAGTGGATGTTGAGTATACATTTGATCGGAATAAAGTGATCTTTTATTTTACAGCCGATGGCAGAGTCGATTTCCGCGAGCTTGTGAAAGATTTGGCAGGCATATTTCGGACAAGGATAGAATTGCGTCAAATTGGTGTTCGAGATGAAGCCAAGATGCTTGGCGGTATTGGTCCTTGCGGTAGAATGCTTTGCTGTTCTACCTTTTTGGGAGACTTTGATCCGGTTTCCATTAAAATGGCTAAGGATCAAAACTTATCGTTAAATCCTACAAAAATCTCAGGCCTGTGTGGTAGGCTTATGTGCTGCTTGAAATATGAAAATGATGAATATGAGTCTGCAAAAGAGCAGCTGCCGGATTTAGGAGAGATCATTGAAACACCACAAGGTATAGGAAAAGTAGTTGGGTTAAATATTTTAGAACGTGTTCTTCAGGTAGAATTAACAGAACAAGAACGTGTTCTCGAGTATACTTTGGATGAGATTATTAAAGAAGGTGCCTATTCGATACCATCCACAGATTAATGAGGTGGAAGACGTGGATAAAAAAGAGATTTTTGAATCAGTAAGTAAAATGGAGACACAAATTGGCCATCTATATCAAAAGCTGGGGGAAATAAAAGAGCACCTGGCTGAAATACTAGAAGAGAATCATTGTTTAAAACTTGAAAATGAACATTTAAGGCGCCGTCTTAATGTAACCACGGAAGAAACAAAGAAAGTAGAAGAGAATAAAAATGGTGATGCTACATCAAAGCTGAATTCTAATGGGAAAGTATTTGATGTAGGTGAAGGATATGATAATCTTGCCCGGCTTTATCAGGAAGGTTTTCATATTTGCAATCTTCATTTTGGGAGTTTGCGCAAGGAAGGCGACTGTTTATTTTGTTTATCATTTCTTAATAAAAAATAACTTACAAGAGGCTGAAATGGATCAGCCTCTATTTTCATACTTATAAAAGGAATGGATGCATGTGATTAATCTTAAAGGAGACGAACGTTTAGATTACTTGTTGGCGGAAGATTTGAGGATTATTCAAAGCCCTTCTGTCTTTTCTTTTTCACTGGATGCGGTACTATTAGCTAAATTTGCTTATGTTCCCATTCAAAAAGGAAACATCATTGATCTTTGTAGTGGAAATGGGGTCATTCCATTATTTTTAAGCACGAGAACAAAAGGGAAAATTATTGGTGTAGAGATTCAAGAGCGACTTTATGATATGGCCGTGAGAAGTATTCAATATAATGGCTTGGAAAATCGAATCCAGATGGTTCATGGTGACATCAAAGAAATGCCCAAGCAATTGGGCTATGGTAGATTTGAGGTCGTTACTTGTAACCCTCCATATTTTAAGACACTTCCAGAAGGTGAAATAAATCCAAATGAGCATCTGGCTATAGCTCGTCATGAAATTCTTTGTACACTAGAAGATGTTATTAAAGTATCTAGTGATCTTGTCAAGCAGGGGGGCAAAGTGGCGTTGGTTCACCGTCCTGGCCGATTAATGGATATAGTCACCTTAATGCGTCAGTACCGATTGGAACCTAAACGGATTCAATTTATCTATCCGAAACAGGGCAAAGAGGCCAATACACTTTTAATAGAGGCAATAAAGGATGGTAGTCCGGATTTAAAAATCCTTCCGCCGCTTGTTGTCTATCATGATAATAACGAATATACAAAGGAAATAAGAGCGATTTTATATGGGGAATCATGAGCATTATTTTTATGTTTTAACTTGTAATGATGGAAGTTTGTATGGAGGGTATACAAATAATCTTGAACGTCGAATGAGGCAACACAATGAGGGGAAAGGAGCAAAATATACAAGGGGAAGAGGTCCAGTAAAGCTAACCTTTTTTAAAAGCTTTGATAATAAAACAGACGCAATGAGGGAGGAGTATTATTTTAAAAGACTGTCCCGTAGGAAAAAATTAGAGTACTTATCAAAAGAGGCTGGTGAGGATAATGTTGCAGCAAAAAAGTTTTGAAAATGAGGAGCAAAAAGGAATTCTTTATCTTGTACCTACACCCATCGGCAATTTAGAGGATATGAGTTTCCGTGCTATCAGAATATTAAAAGAGGTAGACTTGATAGCAGCAGAGGATACAAGAAATACGAAAAAGCTGTTAAATTATTTTGAGATTAATACTCCTGTTGTCAGTTATCATGAGCATAATAAAGGATCGAGTGGAGATAAATTGATTGAAAAACTAAAAGAAGGCCAAAAAATTGCTTTAGTCAGTGATGCAGGAATGCCGGCGATTTCAGACCCAGGATACGAATTAGTTTTTGAAGCAATTCATCATGAGTTGACTGTTGTTCCGATACCAGGGGCAAATGCTGCTCTTACATCTTTAGTTGCCTCTGGCATTGCCTGTCAGCCGTTTTATTTTTATGGTTTTCTTTCGCGCGAAAAAAAAGAAAAGCGAGAGGTTCTAGAAACGCTTAAAAAGCAGACATCAACATTAATCTTTTATGAGTCCCCACATCGTTTAAAGGAAACGCTGAAATTAATGTTTGAGATTTTCGGTAATAGACGAATTGTACTTTGTCGGGAATTAACGAAAAAGTTTGAGGAGTTTATACGTGGCAACCTGCAGGAAGCGGTGGAATGGGCTAACGAGAACGAAATACGAGGGGAATTTTGTTTGATTGTTGAAGGTTCGGCTGATATTTCAGAGGAAGAGAATAATTGGTGGAGTAATCTTTCTGTGGTAGAGCATGTAAACCATTATATCTCTGTAAAAAATATGAATGCAAAAGATGCTGTGAAACAAACAGCAAAAGATCGATCAATGAATAAACGTGAGGTTTATCAAATTTATCATATTGATCATTAAAAAAGGGGGCTGTCTAAAAAGTCCATTTAAGAGAAAAATGAACCCAAATTAAAAACCCAAGAATGTTGATTTAACAGCATTCTTGGGTTTTGCTTTTATAAAGATTTCGACTGAAATACCACTTTCCGGACAGTCCCGTTTTTTTAGATAAGAAAGATTATTTGGACTTAGAGAATAGGCTAGTGGCAAGGAAGAATTCGACAGCAAAGCCTCGTACTACTGATAGCGATAGCTTTTAAAAGTATAAAGGGAATCCTTAATTATTTTACAGTTTCAAAATTGCTTTGAATTTCTTTAAGTAACAGTTCTGCTCCCTCGCGGCTAAGAATTAATTTTCCACCTGCAAGAGATAAGTTGTCATCTGAAACCTCACCGGTAATTTGACAAGTCATATTTGGCTTATATTTTTTTAAGATAATACGATCATCATCTACATAAATTTCAAGAGCATCTTTTTCAGCAATGCCAAGAGTACGTCTTAATTCAATAGGGATAACTACACGGCCTAATTCATCAACTTTACGAACAATACCAGTAGATTTCATTTGTTAATCTCCTCTCACTAATAAACTATTATTTTTTTATTTATAATTCGTCATTATTCGACAAAATTCTTTTACGTTTATAATACCAGCCATTCCCAAATCCGTCAATTATTTTATTTTAAAAAATATAATGGAAAAATTTACTATTCATAATAACATTGATTAATCCAATATTTGTTTATCTTCAAAAGGAATTTTCATATTACAAAAAGGGGAATTAACACTAACAATCCTACTCTGACTTTTCGACATATTCTACATTATTCTACATAAAATACTCCTTATCTTGAACATAATTCGCTGGGAAGGGCAATCTTATGGGGGGAGGAAAAATGAAGAAATAGAATTTATGAAAAAGCGGTTTCTTGCACTCCTATTTGTTTTTAGGTATATTTTGATGATATAGAAGGGAAAAAATAGGTCATAATAATTAGATGGGGATTGTTAATTTTGAGGAGGATTTACATGGCGGAAAAAACATTTTACATTACCACACCGATATATTATCCTAGTGGAAATTTACATATTGGACATGCGTATACTACAGTGGCCGGTGATGCGATGGCCCGTTATAAGCGGATGAGGGGATATGATGTTAGATATTTGACTGGTACCGATGAACACGGTCAAAAAATCCAGCAGAAAGCAGTTGAAAAAGGAGTTACTCCTCAGGCTTATGTAGATGAGATTGTGGCCGGAATAAAGGATCTTTGGAAAAAGCTTGATATCTCTTATGATGATTTTATCCGTACAACGGAAGAAAGACATAAAAAAATTGTCGAAAAGATTTTTGCACGACTACTCGAACAAGGGGATATTTATCTTGATGAGTATGAAGGCTGGTATTGTACTCCGTGTGAATCCTTTTACACCGATCGCCAGCTCGTAGAGGGAAATTGTCCTGACTGTGGACGCCCGGTAGGCAAGGTAAAAGAAGAATCCTACTTCTTTAAAATGAGTAAGTATGTCGACCGTCTTTTACAGTACTATGAAGAAAATCCAGAATTTATTCAACCTGAGTCCCGAAAAAATGAAATGATTAATAATTTTATTAAACCTGGTTTAGAGGATTTAGCGGTTTCAAGAACTACCTTTGATTGGGGGATTAAGGTACCAGGAGATCCGAAACATGTTATCTATGTTTGGATAGACGCTCTTTCTAACTATATTACAGCTCTTGGCTATGGATCAGAAGATGATTCCAATTATTTAAAATACTGGCCTGCGGATGTCCACCTTGTTGGGAAGGAAATCGTTCGTTTCCATACAATTTATTGGCCAATTATGTTAATGGCCTTAGATTTGCCGTTGCCGAAGAAAGTTTTTGCTCATGGATGGCTGCTGATGAAGGATGGGAAAATGTCGAAATCGAAAGGGAATGTGGTAGACCCTGTGACCCTTATTGATCGCTATGGACTCGACTCCCTTCGCTATTATTTATTAAGAGAAGTACCGTTTGGGGCAGATGGTGTTTTCACACCTGAAGGTTTCGTTGAAAGAATTAACTTTGATTTGGCGAACGATCTTGGAAATCTGTTAAATCGTACAGTAGCTATGATTGATAAATATTTTGAGGGCATCATTCCGGATTATATCGGTTCCGTAGGAGAATATGACGAAGCTTTGCTCCAAGTGAACCGTGATACAATCACTAAGTACGAGGAAGCAATGGAGAAGATGGAATTTTCTGTTGCATTGTCTTCTATTTGGCAATTAGTCAGCCGGACAAATAAATATATTGATGAAACACAGCCATGGACTTTGGCGAAGGACGAATCACGCCGTAAGGAACTAGCTAGTGTAATGGTTCATTTAGCTGAATCTTTACGTAGAGTGGCTATCCTTTTAAAGCCTTTCTTAACTCGGACTCCAGATGGAATTTTTAAACAGTTAGGAATTAAAGATGCGGAATTAATGAAATGGGAAAGCCTTGAGAACTTTGGGTTAATTCCTAGTGGTACAAAAGTTGAAAAGGATGCACCACTGTTCCCTAGACTAGATATTGCCGAGGAAGTCGAATTTATAAAAACAAAAATGCAGGGTGAAGCGGCACAGCCTCAAAAGCAAGATTCAGTTGAAAAGAAAGAGGAAAAACCTGAAGAAATTGATGAAATCTCTATTGATGACTTCATGAAAATTGATATGAGAGTCGCAGAGGTAATTGAGGCAGAGCCAGTAAAAAAAGCTGATAAATTATTAAAACTGCAGCTGGATCTTGGCTATGAAAAACGTCAGGTCGTTTCTGGGATTGCCCAGTATTACAAACCGCAAGAATTGGTTGGTCGTAAAGTAATTTGTATTACAAATTTAAAACCTGTTAAACTGCGCGGTGAACTTTCCCAAGGAATGATTCTTGCTGGCTCAAAAGATGGAAAGCTTTCACTGGCCACTGTGGATCAAACATTACCAAACGGAGCAAAGGTAAAATAAATAGAAATAGGAAAAAAGGGGATGTTCCACGTGTAACAATTTTCGTGGTTTTCCCCTTTTTTTATAGAATAAGAAAGTAAATATTTCGACATTTATTATTGTTTAGAGCAAGCACTAGCGAACGAGATGCCTCATCGTTTTCCTTTCTCTTAGTTGGAGGTCACCACAAGGAAGTCTTCGGCAATGTAAACAGACCGAAAGTGATAGTTTTTGGAGGAGGCCCTACGCCGCTAAACAGGGTGCTTGCGCTTTTCTGATTACTAAGTTGGAAAGAGGGGAAGACATTGTTATTTGATACCCATGTACATTTAAATGCGGAACAATATAATGAAGATCTTGAAGAAGTCATTGAAAGGGCGCAGGAAGCAGGGGTTACCAATATGGTTGTTGTTGGATTTGACCGACCAACAATTGAAAAAGCAATGGACTTGGTAGAGCGGTATGAGTTTATTTATGCCTGTGTTGGTTGGCACCCGGTGGATGCCATAGATATGACCGATGAGGATTTAAGATGGATTGAAGAGTTGTCCTCACATCCGAAAGTAGTTGCCTTAGGAGAAATGGGTTTAGATTATCATTGGGACAAATCTCCGAAGGAAGTTCAAAAAGAAGTTTTTCGCAAACAAATCAGACTGGCTAAAAAAGTCAAGCTTCCAATTGTTATACATAACCGAGAGGCTACAGCGGATATTGTAGAAATATTAAAAGAAGAAGGGGCAGAAGAAATAGGTGGGGTGATGCATTGCTTTAGCGGCAGTCCGGAGACAGCTAAGGAATGCGTGAATATGAACTTCTATATTTCCCTAGGAGGACCTGTTACCTTCAAAAATGCAAAGAAGCCAAAGGAAGTTGCAGCAGCGATCCCATTGGATAAATTGTTAATCGAAACAGATTGTCCTTATCTTGCTCCACATCCATACCGTGGAAAGCGCAATGAACCAAGTTATGTGAAGCTCATTGCTGAACAAATTGCCGAAATAAAGGGAATATCGTATGAGGAAGTTGCAGAAGCAACAACACGAAATGCGAAAAAAATATTCGCCATAAATTGATAAGGCAATTTGTCGAATATCTAGATTGCTTGTCTATATTTTTTCTAATAACAAAAAGTTCTACATGCCTCCTTTTCTACATAGGATAACCGTGTCGATAAGTTTTCCTTTGCAACATTTCCAATATTGTGCATAATTAGGAATATGTTCTCAGGATATGCAAGGGTTGACAGTCGGCAATGTGGTTATCATTAATCTCTCCGGAGAAAAGGAGGCGTTTTTCATCGTATTCAAAACCGTGAAAAGCCTGTTTTTCCAGTCTTTGAGCGGGAAACAATTGACCATTGCTTTTGCTAGTTTTGTTGTTTTGCTAACAGCACTCGGAGTTCTCTTTTACGAAGGATCGAAGAAAACAGTAGCAATAACTTTAAATGGTGATAAGCAGGTCATCCATACCCATGCAGATACAATTGCAGAATTGTTGGATGAACTGGATGTTTACATTCGCTCACATGACTACTTGTATCCTAAGGCCGACACGAAGGTAACTGATGACCTGAAAGTGGTTTGGAAACAAGCGAAACAGGTTACCCTTGTCAAGGATAACGAGAAGAAAACGATTTGGACAACAGCAGGGACTGTGGCAGAAGCTTTAAAAGAATGGAATATTCCTTTGAACAAACACGATAAAATTTCACCTGGACCGCAAGCAGCAATCAAAAATAAGATGCATATTGGTATTAAAACAGCCTTTCGATTAAACTTAGTTGACGGTGGAATTGAGAAAGAAGTATGGTCCACTTCGACTACGGTCGCTGACTTTTTAACGCAGCAGGATATTGAACTAAACGAATTTGACCGAGTTGAACCGTCTTTAACAGAAACCATCCCAAAGAATGGTGTGGTGAACATCATTCGTGTAGAAAAAGTCACCGATGTAGTGGAAGAACCAATTGAATTTGCCGTGATCACTAAGAAGGATGAAACGTTAGAAAAAGGACAAGAAAAAGTAATCACTGAAGGAAGAAAAGGGCTCGTTTCCAAAAAATACGAAATTATTTTGGAAAATGGCAAAGAAGTATCAAGAAAATTAATTAGCGAGCAAATACTGACTGCCAAACAAGATAAGGTTGTGGCTGTCGGAACAAAAGATTTGTCTATTCAGGTTTCACGTGGTGCAGTTGAAACAGGTGTTGAGTACTATGTTACGGCAACTGCTTATACAGCTTATTGCAATGGCTGTTCTGGGCGTACAGCAACTGGTTTTGATCTTCGCGCAAATCCAAACGCTAAAATTATCGCTGTAGATCCGAATGTTATTCCACTAGGGTCAAAGGTTTATGTAGAAGACTACGGCTATGCGATTGCTGCAGATACAGGCGGAGCGATTAAAGGAAATAAAATCGATGTATTCATGTCTTCTAAAGCAGATGCATATCGTTGGGGACGAAAGAAAGTAAAGATAAAGATTTTACAGTAACTTTCTTGGTGCAGAGGATTCTTCCTCTGCATTTTTTACTTTTTCCTTATCTTTATTTATACTAAACAACGAAACCTATTTCACGCATGAAGTTAAGTTTCTTATACTTTAACTTTATGAACCTGTTTGTATATTTAGACGATGGACATTACAAAAATGTTTCAGTTTTTTTTCATTTTTATTTATTTTTTTTGGAGGCAAAATGAAAATTCAAGAAATTATTGTTGTAGAAGGAAAGGATGATACGACTGCGATAAAAAGGGCGGTTGATGCTGATACTATTGAAACAAACGGATCGGCAGTAAATCAATCGACAATAGAGAAAATTCGACGGGCACAGGAAACCAGGGGAGTGATTATTTTTACAGATCCTGATTACCCCGGAGAAAAAATCAGAAAAACAATCGCTGAAAATGTCCCCGGCTGCAAACATGCCTTCCTAACAAAGGCTGCAGCAATGGCAAAGGGTGATAAAGGAATTGGAGTAGAGCATGCAAGCCCTGAAGCGATAAGGGAAGCATTAAGAGATGCGCAGGTGATGATGGAGCAGCCTGTTGAAGAAATAACTCAGGAAGATTTAATAGCTGCCGGTCTGATAGCCGGTAAAGGAGCAAAGGAAAGAAGGATTCGCTTAGGTGAGCTATTAAAAATAGGGTATACCAATGGAAAACAGCTGCATAAGCGATTAATGATGTTTCAAATTAGCAAACAGGAATTTTCGGAGGCACTTGTACAAGTACTCCAGCAGGAGGGAGAAAATGAATAGAGATATAGCTACCCCTGTACGAACAAGGGATATTTTAGAGAAATACGGGTTTTCGTTTAAGAAAAGTCTAGGACAAAATTTCCTAATAGATACCAATATCTTAAAGAAAATCGTCAGTTTTGCCGAGCTTGGGGAGGAATCTGGAGCCATTGAAATTGGGCCTGGTATTGGAGCGCTGACAGAACATCTTGCCCGTTCAAGCAAAAAAGTAGTTGCTTTTGAGATTGATCAGAGACTTCTCCCCATTTTGGAGGAAACCTTATCCCCCTACTCTAATGTGAAAATTATTCATCAAGATGTATTAAAGGCAGATGTAAAAAGGGTAATGTCTCAAGAATTTGAACACATAGAGGATGTGATGGTTGTTGCTAATTTGCCATATTATGTGACAACGCCAATCATTATGAAGCTTTTAGAGGATCATCTGCCAATCCGGGGAATTGTCTGTATGCTTCAAAAGGAAGTAGCTGATCGTATTTCAGCAAAGCCAGGGACAAAGGACTATGGGTCCCTTTCTATTGCTGTACAGTATTATACTGAAGTGGAAACAGTGATGACCGTCCCTAAGACCGTTTTTGTTCCTCAGCCCAATGTGGACTCTGCAGTTATTCGGCTGACAAAAAGAGCTACCCCGGCAGTAAAGGTCAAAGATGAGAGATTCTTTTTCTTGGTGACTAAAGCGAGTTTTGCCCAAAGAAGAAAAACTTTGCTAAATAATTTAACAAGCCAGCTGCCGGACGGAAAGCAAAAAAAAGAAGACATTCTCGCAGCTTTAGAAAGCAGTGGAATAGAACCATCTAGAAGAGGAGAAACCCTGACACTAGAGGAGTTTGCCCGATTAAGTGACGCTTTATATCCATATTTCCAATAGACCTGTTTCAGGGTCTATTTTTTTTGGAAGAAACAAAGTGGCCTAGGGGGGACAGAATTCCTTTTAAAAATACGACTAAATCTTCATTATTTTCACATGGACATCTCCTTTTGCATAGCCTAGAGAGAAACTTTATATATTAGACCTTATTTGCTGGTCTTATTGGAGTGACAGCAATGGAAATAAAAATAATGGATTTAGTCGGTAGACGTTCTTATAACTGTGATCTTTTGTTTCGGGTTATTGATATACAACAAATTGGCGGCCAGAAAATGGTGAGTTTATATGGGGAAGATTTTCGCCTTGTTGCTGATGCACCATATCACGATTTAATCGTGATCAATAAAAATCAAAGGTCAAAATTCCGAGAGCAAGCTCGAACACTTGAGGAGCAGTCGTTAAAGCTTTTCGAGCAAGATGTTGAACTATTAAAAGAGAGACAGCAATATGAGGCAACAAGCGGGTATGTAAAGCCGAACAATTATTTTCAAATGCCAGGAAAAGTGTTGCATTTAGATGGTGATCCCGCCTATTTAAAGAAATGTATGGATTTATATAAAAAATTTGGGGTTCCTGTGTTAGGTATACATTGCCACGAAAAAGAAATGCCAATGAAAATAAGTAGTCTTATGGAGTATTATCGGCCGGATATCCTTGTCATTACCGGGCATGATGCCTATTCAAAAACAAAAGGGAAAATGTCAGACATTAATGCCTACCGTCATTCTAAACATTTCGTACAGACTGTAAAAGAAGCTCGAAAAAAAGTTCCCCATTTGGACCAATTAGTCATTTTTGCTGGTGCTTGCCAATCACATTTTGAATCACTTATTCATGCGGGTGCAAACTTTGCTAGCTCTCCTTCTAGAATAAATATTCATGCTCTTGATCCCGTATATATTGTAGCCAAGATCAGTTTTACCCCCTTTATGGAAAGAATTCATGTTTGGGACGTTTTAAGAAATACATTAACAGGAGAAAAAGGTATGGGCGGTATTGAAACAAGAGGGATGCTTCGTATTGGAATGCCATACAATCCAGTCCAGGAAGAATAAGCTTGTGCTTATTTTTCCTAATTATACATATTTCACTGCCATTACGGTTACGCTACAAATGTTGCAATTTAGCATAAAAAACAGAAGAAAAATTATTGACAATCTTTTTGTCGGACTGATATAATTTATATTTTTGTTTGACAGAGTTTTGTCAGTGTGTTATACTTTACATAGTGAGGTGGACCGAATGACAAAAACCTTGGCGGATATTAAGAAGTCTCTTGATTCGAATTTAGGTAAAAGGTTGTTATTGAAGGCAAACGGAGGAAGACGCAAAACCATCGAACGATCAGGTATACTTGCTGAAACCTATCCATCTGTTTTCGTTATTGAATTGGATCAGGATGAAAATGCTTTTGAACGTGTTTCCTATAGCTATGCAGATGTTTTAACAGAAACCGTTCAAATTACGTTTTACGAAGATACAACAGGAAATGCAGCGTTAAGTTAAAATATAAGCATGGCAGGCAGTAAACATTTGTTTACTGCCTGTTGCTATTTAAAGATGGTAATTTAGGATATTATCTGATATTGACTCCATACTAAGAATACTGTGGAAGGAAAGGGGTTGTTTAGATGGGTAGAAGAAGAGGAATAATGTCCAGTCAATTTAAAGAAGAGCTTGCTAAAGACCTTGGTTTTTATGATGTCGTCCAAAAAGAAGGATGGGGAGGCATCCGGGCTAAGGATGCAGGAAATATGGTAAAGCGGGCCATTGAGCTTGCTGAACAACAATTAGCTAAAAGAAATTCCTAAACATTCACGTTTAAACACAAACAATCTTCCACAGTAAGGTCAGGTCTGGGGGTTCCCGGCCTGACTTTTTTATTTATAAACCATGGTGAAAGCTTTTATCCGGAAAAAACTAATGATAAAATATTAAATTTGACAGGATCTCTTCATACATACGTCTTACTTTTATTATTTTGTGGTAAAATAGGACAATATATGGAAATTGAAGTCAGAATACGCAGACACTTAGTGTTTGAACCGATATTGTTAAAAGTAGGTGGACGAGCGTGAAGCTTTTAGTAAAAGCACCAGCTAAAATTAATTTAGCTTTGGATGTTTTATATAAACGTCCCGATGGGTATCATGAAGTTGAAATGATTATGACTACGATTGACTTAGCCGATCGGGTTGAACTTACCTTATTAAATCAGAATGAAATACGAATTCTTTCTCATAATCGATATGTCCCAGATGATCAGCGCAACTTGGCCTATCAAGCCGCTCAACTATTAAAGGAACGTTTTAACGTCAAAAAAGGCGTGATGATTTCAATTGAAAAAAACATCCCTGTCGCTGCTGGTTTGGCTGGAGGAAGTAGTGATGCCGCTGCTACTTTAAGAGGTTTGAATAAATTGTGGGACCTTGGATTGACCTTGGATGAGTTGGCGGAATTAGGAAGTGAAATTGGTTCGGATGTCTCCTTCTGCGTCTATGGAGGTACGGCATTGGCAAAAGGAAGAGGGGAGATCATCACTGAACTACCTGCTCCGCCAACTTGCTGGGTTATCCTTGCCAAGCCATTTATTGGTGTATCAACTTCAGAAGTGTATAAAAGATTGGATGTAAATCAGGTTCATCATCCAAATATTGCTGAAATGATTGATGCAATCCGTCAAACGAATTATCAAAAGGTTTGTGATTACGTAGGAAACGTGTTAGAGGATGTTACATTGAAACTTCATCCTGAAGTAGCACAAATTAAAGAACAAATGAAACGATTTGGTGCCGATGCTGTTTTGATGAGTGGAAGTGGTCCAACCGTATTTGGGTTAGTCCAGCATGATTCACGAATGCATCGAATCTATAATGGTCTTAGAGGGTTTTGTGATCAAGTTTTTGCAGTAAGGATGCTAGGTGAGCGGCATTTACTTGATTAAAGGCGCACAATAATAGTATTCTTTTAATAGAATATTCGGTTTTGGAGGATTGTTATGAAATTTCGCCGCAGTGAACGTCTGATAGATATGACCAGCTATCTTCTTGACCATCCTCGTCAGCTAGTGCCTCTCACGTTTTTTGCTGAGCGCTATTCTTCTGCTAAATCCTCAATAAGTGAGGATTTGGCTATTGTGAAGGAAACATTGGAAAAGCAAGGGATTGGGACGCTCCAAACAGTCCCCGGTGCAGCTGGTGGTGTGAAATTTTTTGTTAAGGTAAGTAAAGAGGAAGCAGAGCCTTTTGTAAATGAATTATGTAAGTTAATTGCCGATCCTGAACGTCTGCTGCCTGGAGGATATTTATATTTAACGGATATTTTGGGTAGTCCTCAAGTGGTGCAAAAAGCTGGACGGATCATTGCCTCTGCATATTCGGAAAAGAAAATTGATGTGGTTATGACGATTGCAACAAAAGGAATTCCATTAGCGTACGCAGTAGCCAGTCAATTAAATGTCCCTGTCGTAATTGTAAGAAGAGATAGTAAAGTGACGGAGGGACCAACTGTCAGCATCAATTATGTATCCGGTTCAGCGAAAAGAATTCAAACAATGGTATTATCGAAACGAAGTATTAAGCAGGGAGAGAATGTCCTTATTGTTGATGACTTTATGAAAGCTGGCGGTACAGTAATGGGTATGATGAATATGCTTGAGGAATTTGATGCGCAAGTAGCTGGTATTGCTGTATTGGTAGAAGCTGAGAAAACAGAAGAACGTTTAGTGGATGATTATTTATCACTTGTAAAATTATCTGATGTGGATGTAAAAGAAAAAAAGATTAATGTTCAAATAGGAAATTATTTTGATAAATAATGGAGGAATGAATTATGAAAACGATCCAAACAAAAGAAGCACCAGCAGCCATTGGTCCATACTCTCAGGGAGTAGTAGTTAATAATTTGTTCTTTAGCTCCGGACAGATTCCACTTACTGCAGAAGGTACATTAGTTACTGGTGATATAAAAGAACAGACGCATCAGGTTTTCCGTAATCTTAAAGCTGTTTTAAAAGAAGCAGGGGCTTCATTAGAAACGGTTGTAAAAACAACAGTCTTTATTAAGAATATGGATGATTTTGCTGCTGTCAATGAAGTGTATGGCGAATATTTTGCTACACATAAGCCGGCAAGGTCCTGCGTAGAAGTAGCACGTTTACCAAAGGATGTTTTAGTGGAAATTGAAGTCATTGCACTTATTAAATAATTAGAACTCTATTTTTGTTTTAATTTATTGTTACTTTTATAGAAGTTTAAATGGTCATTCATGCAAACGCTCACTTTTTTACCCGTTTTTTAAAAAATTTTGAATATAAAGAAGGAAATCTAAAAAAATTGTTGAATTTAAATTACTAGATTTCTAAAAAGGGTGTGAGCACATGGAAGTAACAGACGTAAGATTACGCCGCGTAAATACCGATGGTCGTATGAGGGCAATCGCTTCAATTACATTAGATAATGAATTCGTTGTCCACGACATCCGTGTTATTGACGGCAACAATGGTTTATTTGTGGCGATGCCAAGTAAACGTACTCCTGATGGTGAATTTCGTGATATTGCACATCCGATCAACTCAGGTACGCGCGGCAAAATCCAAGAAGCTGTATTGGCTGAGTACCACCGTTTAGGTGAATTAGAAGTAGAGTTTGAAGAAGCCGGAGCTTCCTAAGGATTAAACAACTAGGGCCTTCCTTCTAAGTAAGGCTCTTTTTATTGTGTTTAAATTTCCCCTATTTTATCCTCCACCTCCCCCCAAAAAACGCAATATTTCGATATTAGACACAATTAGAACATTCCTTGAAATGCATCCTCGTTTACGTTAATATTTACAGTGGATAAAAAGGTAATAAGGATAATAATTGGAGGATACGTCCATGTCTAATCGTTATGCTGTGATTTTAGCTGCTGGACAAGGAACGCGGATGAAATCAAAGCTTTACAAAGTGCTGCATCCCGTATGCGGAAAACCAATGGTTCAGCATGTAGTGGACCAAGTTAGAAGTTTAGATATACAGGAACTTGTAACCATTATTGGCCATGGTGCGGAAAAGGTTAAAGCACAATTGGGTACGGCCAGCCACTATGCCCTTCAAGAGGAACAGCTTGGAACTGCCCATGCTGTAATGCAGGCAGCAAAACTGCTTGAAGGAAAAGAAGGGGTTACTATTGTTGTGTGTGGCGATACTCCATTAATTAAAGCAGAAACAATGGAGTCATTATTTAAGCATCATGTTGAGTCACATGCGAAGGCTACTATTCTTACTGCAAGCATTGATGACCCTACAGGATATGGTCGAATTATTCGTAATGAAAGTGGTTATGTAGAAAAAATTGTTGAGCATAAAGACGCATCTGAAGAAGAACGTACCATTAATGAAATAAATACTGGAACATATTGCTTCGATAATATTGCCTTGTTCGAAGCATTAAAGAAAGTTTCTAATGATAATGCCCAAGGGGAATATTATCTCCCTGATGTAATTGAAATTTTGAAAAAACAAGGTGAAGTTGTTACAGCCTTTCAAACAAAAGATTTCGAGGAAACACTGGGTGTTAATGATCGTGTGGCATTAGCAGAGGCTGAAAGAATAATGCGATTACGTATTAATGAAAGTCATATGCGTAATGGAGTAACCATCATTGACCCTGTTAATACGTATATTGAAGCTGAGGTTGAAATTGGACAAGATACAATTATTTACCCAGGCACAATGATTAAAGGAAAAACCATCATTGGTTCAGATTGTAAGATTGGCCCTCATTCCGAAATCGATTCTTGCAGAATCGGTGATGAAACTGTGGTCCGTCAGTCGGTGGCACATAAGAGTGAAATTGGTTCAAGAGTGAATATTGGTCCATTTGCTCATATTCGTCCTGAATCTGCTATTTATAATGATGTAAAAATCGGAAATTTTGTTGAAATTAAGAAAGCTAAATTCGGAAATGGAAGCAAAGCCTCTCATCTCAGCTATATTGGTGATGCTGAGGTCGGAAGTAATGTAAACATAGGTTGTGGTTCCATTACCGTAAATTATGATGGAAAAAATAAATATTTAACCAAAATTGAAGACGATGTTTTTGTTGGCTGTAATTCCAATTTGGTAGCGCCAGTTACAATAGGAAAAGGAGCTTATGTAGCAGCTGGTTCGACAATTACAAAAGATGTCCCTGGTAATGCTTTGTCTATAGCTCGTGCGCACCAAGTGAATAAGGAAAATTATGTTGATAAGCTTAACTTAAAGAAATAAGCAAAATTAATGGAGGGCCCTCATGTCAAATCAATATTTAGACCCAAACTTAAAAGTATTTAGTTTAAATTCCAATATGCCATTGGCAAGAGAAATTGCTAAAGTGATTGGAGTCGAGCTTGGAAAATGCTCTGTAACGAGATTTAGTGATGGAGAAATTCAAATTAATATCGAGGAAAGCATTCGTGGCTGCGATGTTTTTGTCATTCAGTCTACCAACCAGCCGGTAAATGAGAATATTATGGAATTATTAATCATGATTGATGCGTTAAAACGTGCATCAGCGAAAACCATTAATATTGTCATGCCTTACTATGGCTATGCCCGTCAAGACCGCAAAGCGCGTGCTCGTGAACCAATTACTGCAAAATTAGTGGCTAACTTGCTAGAGACTGCTGGTGCGACTCGTGTCCTTTGCTTAGATTTACACGCACCACAAATCCAAGGATTTTTTGATATTCCAATTGATCACTTGATGGGTGTGCCTATTTTAGCTGATTACTTTAAAAACAAAGAACTAAGTGGCGATGTTGTGATTGTTTCTCCAGACCATGGTGGTGTTACAAGAGCAAGAAAAATGGCGGAACGCTTAAAAGCACCAATTGCTATTATTGATAAACGCCGTCCAAGACCAAATGTGGCTGAAGTCATGAACATCGTTGGTAATATTGAAGGAAAAATTGCTATTTTAATTGATGATATTATCGACACAGCCGGAACGATCACCTTAGCAGCAAATGCCTTAGTCGAAAACGGGGCAAAAGAAGTATATGCATGTTGTACACATCCAGTTCTTTCCGGCCCTGCAATTGAACGGATTCAAAATTCAAAGATTAAAGAGTTGGTTGTAACTAATTCTATTTCCCTTCCAGAGGAAAAGAAAATTGAAAAAATTATTAGCTTGTCAGTAGCACCGCTTATTGGTGAAGCTATTATTCGTATCCATGAAGAGCAGTCTGTCAGCACACTGTTTGATTAATATAGAAGAAAAATCAAGTTAGACAGGTTCATATCCTCCTGTAAATATATTAGGATTTTACGCTAAAAAACGTTTAGACCTTCCTTTTTTAGGGCATTTTATATAGATGAATAAAAAGGAAGGTGACTAATGTATGAGTGCTGTTTTACAAGCAAAAGAGCGAAAAGATTTGCGTCGTTCAGAATTAAAGAAAATTAGGGAGACTGGAAACATTCCTGCAATTGTATATGGGGCTAAGGTGGAAAGTAAGCCTGTGTTTGTCAGCTCAGCTGATTTTACGAAAGCAATAAAGGCAGTCGGTAGAAATGGAATCATTTCTTTAGATGTTGATGGCAATAAACAGGATGTTATTTTATCAGACTACCAAGAGGATATGATCAAAAGAGAAATCATTCACGTTGATTTTCTTGCCGTTGATAAATCCTCAAAAATAACAGTTGATGTTAAATTGGCCTTGGTTGGAGATGCTATCGGTGTAAAAGATGGAGGTGTCCTTCAGCAGCCGTTGCACCAAATATCTGTTACCACTACACCGGATAACATCCCACCGCAAATCGAAGTGGACATTTCGAATCTTCAAGTTGGTGAAACCCTTTATGTTAGAGATATTCCTACCATGGGAATGACGATTAATCACGAGGAGAGCGAAGTTGTTGCATCGATTTTGCCTCCTAAAGTTGAAGAGGAAATTAACGCAGGTGAACAGCAAGAAGGCGGTCATCCTGATAATGAAGAAGGAAGAGAAACCGAACCTGTCGGGAAAGAATAAAAATAGACGTAACCTGATTTGGTTACGTCTTTTATTGCATTTTATTCATTATGGGAGTAAACATGTTAAAAAAGTTGTTTAAGAGGCTAGCTAAACAGGAAGAGGAGTTGGGGATCCCTATGAAATTAATAGTTGGGTTAGGTAACCCTGGGAAGCAATACGAAAATACGAGACATAATGTTGGTTTTGAAGTGATTGACGAGCTATCCAAACGTTGGGATATACCGTTAAATCACACTAAGCTTAAAGGAATGTATGGCATCGGACATTGGAAAGGGCAAAAGGTTTTACTATTAAAACCTTTAACATATATGAATTTATCGGGTGAATCCATAAGAGCGGTAATTGATTATTATCAAATTGATATGGAAGATGTCCTTATCATTTACGATGATCTTGATTTACCGGTTGGCAAAATTCGTCTCCGACAAAAAGGAAGCCCTGGTGGACACAACGGCATAAAGTCAACCGTGTCTCATCTTGGTACTCAAGTCTTTAATCGGATACGAATTGGAATTGACCGTCCAGCGGCCGGAATGAGTGTTCCTGATTATGTTTTAGGAAAGTTCCGACCTGAAGAACTAGCAATTGTGAAAGAAACCGTGACCAAAAGTGCTGATGCTTGTGAAGCATGGCTAGATCGACCTTTTTTGCAAGTAATGAATGATTATAATTCATGATTTGATATAATTGGTAATAGTAGTTTTAGGTATGTTACAAGGCATCGTTTCATACAATAAAGCAAAATTGAAAATACAAATGAGATGTAAGGGTAACCAAGTTGTATAAGTTCCTCCGTTAAGGTTCATACTAAGTATTGAATCGAAATGCAGGAGGGATTCTATGGCCATCCATTACTATTGCCGTCATTGTGGCACAAAACTCGGTTCCATTGAGCAAACATCCATTCACTCTGAGGCATTGGGCCTTCATAAATTAACAGAGCAAGAAAGACTGGATATGGTTACCTATGATTCATCAGGTAATATTCATATAAAAGCTATTTGCGAAGACTGTCAGGAAGCTCTAGAGCGAAATCCAGATTACCATCAATATGATTTTATAATTCATTAAACTTAGCTTTGGAACGTCTCCAAAGCATTTTTCTATTTAAAAAAATTACCTGGGAAAATACAAAAGGGAGGAGGAGAATCCTTGAAAGGGTTAAAATCTTTATTCTTGCAGCAGGAAGAGATTGATTCCGTGATAGCCGGATTGGAAGAAGGGTTGAAGGAACAGCTGATTGCAGGTCTATCAGGATCGTCAAGAACGGTACTAACTGCTGCCATTTATGAACGAACCAAGAAGCCGATAATGGTTGTTACCCATAATTTATTGCAAGCACAAAAACTCTATGATGATATTGTTAATCTATTAAATGAAAAAGAAGTGTTTCTTTTTCCTGCTAATGAATTAATTGCTGCGGAAATGAGCATAGCTAGCCCTGAGCTAAGAGCTCAAAGGATTGAGGCATTAAATTATTGGTGTAATCAAAATAAGGGAGTTTTAATTGTCCCTATAGCTGGATTGAAAAAAATACTTCCTCCTAAGTCATTATGGCAAAAATACCAACTGTCATTAAAAGTAGGGGAAGACTTAGATATTGAACAAATTCTCCATGCATTTGTCCAAATGGGATATGTTCGGGTAGAAATGGTGACAACACCTGGTGAATTTAGTGTAAGAGGCGGAATTATTGATATATATCCTCTTACAGAGGAAAATCCATTAAGAATTGAATTATTTGATACTGAAATAGAATCCATTCGCTATTTTTCCATTGAAGATCAGCGTTCCCGAGAGAAGGTAACGGAAGTTTCGATTGGACCTGCGGTAGAAGTGCTGTTGGAGCCTGAAAATTACCAGAGCATAATCGAAGGGTTAGAAGAAGGCTTAGCCAAAAGCTTGAAAAAATTAAAAGACGATAAATCAAAAATGCAGCTCTCTCAAAATATTAGTCATGAGTTGGAGCAGCTGAAAAACGGTCAAAAACCGGAACAGGTATTTAAATATCTTTCCTTGGCATACAATCCATCTAATAGTTTACTAGACTATCTGCCAAAGGAAGGTTTAGTCATTATTGATGAAATCAGCCGGGTTCAAGAGATGAATGAATCTCTTGAGAAAGAGGAAGCTGAATGGTACACCTCTCTTTTAGGTGAGGGACAAATTATTCATGATTTACAAATATCCCATAATCTCGAGACTTTTTTGCGAAAAAAGGAATTCCCGATCATTTATATGTCTTTGTTCTTGCGACATGTAGCTAATACAAGTCCGCAAAATATTATTAATATATCTTGCAAGCCGATGCAAAATTTCCATGGTCAGATGCATTTATTAAAAGCAGAGATTGAAAGATGGAAAAAAAGTAATTATTCGATTTTATTTCTCGGACCGGATGAAGAGCGGGTTAAAAAGCTTGAGCGGGTTTTAGAGGACTACGAAATTGATGCCGGTATAGTTACGGAAAGCCAGCCACTCTTATCTGGAAAGATTCAGATTATGAAAGGAAATCTGCAATCGGGTTTTGAACTATCGATCCAGAAAATTGCAGTGATTACTGAGGCAGAGCTTTTTAGTAAGCGAGTGAAGAAATCCAAAAGCCGTCAAAAGCTTTCCAATGCGGAGCGAATTAAAAGTTATTCGGAGCTTAAAGTTGGCGATTATGTGGTTCATGTTAATCATGGAATCGGCAAATACTTAGGAATTGAGACGCTTGTCATTAACGGTATCCATAAAGATTATCTCCATATTCGCTACCAAGGAACAGATAAACTATATGTGCCAGTCGAACAAATTGACCTTGTCCAAAAGTATGTGGGCTCGGAAGGGAAAGAGCCGAAGATTTATAAACTCGGAGGCAGTGATTGGAAGAAGGTTAAGAAAAAAGTCAAATCATCTGTAGAAGATATTGCAGATGATCTGATTAAGTTGTATGCAGAAAGGGAAGCGGCTGTTGGGTTTGCTTATTCACCTGACGGGGATTTGCAGCGGGAATTTGAAGCATCTTTTCCTTATCGTGAAACAGAAGATCAGCTGCGTTCCATTCATGAAATTAAAAAGGATATGGAAAGACCACGACCAATGGATCGGCTCTTATGTGGGGATGTAGGATATGGAAAAACAGAAGTAGCGATCCGTGCCGCATTTAAGGCAATTGCGGACGGAAAACAAGTAGCATTTCTGGTTCCGACAACCATTTTGGCGCAGCAACATTATGAGACGATACGGGAGAGATTTCAAGATTATCCAATTAATATTGGTCTATTAAGCAGATTCCGAACGAAAAAACAGCAAACGGAGACCATTAAAGGTTTAAAAGCGGGTACAGTTGATATTGTGATTGGAACCCATCGATTGTTATCAAAAGATATTGTTTACCATGATTTAGGTTTGTTAATTATTGATGAAGAGCAAAGGTTTGGAGTTACCCATAAAGAAAAGATTAAAAAATTAAAAACAAATATAGATGTTTTAACTTTGACAGCGACACCGATCCCAAGAACTCTTCATATGTCGATGCTTGGAGTTCGTGATTTATCTGTGATTGAAACACCGCCAGAAAATCGGTTCCCAGTTCAAACTTATGTGATGGAATATAATGGGGTATTGGTAAGAGAAGCCATTGAACGCGAGCTTGCCCGTGACGGACAAGTTTATTTCCTATACAACAGAGTGGAAGATATTGAGCGTAAAGCAGAGGAAATTTCTATGCTGGTGCCAGATGCACGTGTGACTTATGCTCATGGTCAGATGTCTGAAAACGAGTTGGAATCGGTTATGCTCAGTTTCTTAGCTGGAGAATATGACGTCCTAGTCAGCACGACTATTATAGAAACGGGTGTTGATATTCCAAATGTAAATACATTGATTGTATATGATGCTGATCGCATGGGGCTTTCTACACTGTATCAGCTTCGTGGTCGAGTCGGTCGCTCTAATCGTATCGCTTATGCGTATTTTACTTATCGAAAGGATAAAGTGCTAACAGAAGTTGCTGAAAAACGTCTGGAAGCGATTAAGGAATTTACGGAGTTAGGCTCTGGATTTAAAATTGCCATGCGTGATTTGTCGATTAGGGGAGCTGGTAATTTACTAGGAGCCCAGCAGCACGGGTTCATTGATTCTGTCGGATTTGATCTTTATTCACAAATGTTAAAAGAAGCAATTGAAGAAAGAAAGGGAGAACTAAAGACAACAGCTCCACCATCTGTTGAAATTGATCTTGAAATTGATGCTTACATTCCAGATTCCTATATTAAAGATGGACATCAAAAAATTGAAATGTATAAACGTTTCAGAGGGGCAAGCACACTTGAAGAAGTTGAAGAACTTCAATCAGAAATGCTGGATCGTTTTGGTGAATATCCGGATGAAGTTTCCTACCTTTTTCAAATTGCTGAAATGAAGGTTTATGCAATCCAAAATGGGGTTGAACAAATTAAACAAATGAAAGAGAAAGTAACGATCTTAATTAATGAGGAAGTTACAGCTACTCTAGATGGTAGTAAGCTGTTTTATATCGGCAATAAATATGGTCGATCAGTAACCCCTGGGATGGATGGGCGTAAGCTCAAAATTGTGGTGAATACAAAAGAATATGAAACAGCCCAGTGGCTTCATATCATTTTTGAAATGATTAAGGGAATTCCAATGGCCAAGCGCGAACAAGCAAATTCAGTTAAATAGTAAATGATGATAAGTATCTTCCTCAAAATGTGGAAACTGTTCCCGAATCTGTGAAAAAAATATGATGTAGGTGTATAGAACTTTCCAGATGAAAGATACTAAGTTCAAAGTTGGTAGTGAATAGAAATATTGTCACTTCCAAATTTGAAAAATCATCAGATGAAAGTGAGGCAACATTGGATGAAAGCAACTGGAATAGTTCGTCGAATCGATGATTTGGGTCGTGTTGTTATTCCCAAAGAAATACGCAGAACCTTGCGTATCCGAGAAGGAGATCCATTAGAGATCTTTGTTGATCGGGATGGGGAAGTGATTTTGAAAAAGTATTCACCAATCAGCGAGCTAAGCGATTTTGCCAAAGAATATGCCGAAGCCCTATTTGACAGCCTCGGTAACCCCGTTTTAATCTGTGACAGAGATTCGTATATTGCAGTGGCTGGTGGTTCAAAAAAAGATTATTTAAATAAAAATATTAGCGAACTTGTTGAAAAAACAATGGAAGACCGAAACTCAGTTCTTGTTACACAGCAAGGTGATGTTGCCCTTGTAGATGGTCATGATGAATCTGTTTCATCTTATACTATTGGACCTATTATTGCAAATGGTGATCCAATAGGTGCAGTTATTATATTTTCAAAAGAAGGAACGTTGGGTGAAGTGGAACAAAAGGCTGTTGAAACAGCAGCCGGTTTCCTTGCAAGACAAATGGAACAATAAGAAGTGACGCCTTAACTGAGGCAGCACACATAAGTCAATGAGAAAAGGCAGCGCTGGCTGTCTTTTTTCATGTTATAATTGGGTTTTGGAGTTTATTGTTGGTGGTGAAGGAATGGAGGATCAAAATCCATCAAAGGCTTTGTTTAAAGGGGCCTTTATTTTAACAATTGCTGCAATCATAGTGAAGATATTAAGTGCTTTTTATCGAATTCCGTTTCAAAATATTGTTGGAGATATCGGATTTTACATATATCAGCAAATATACCCGTTTTATGGGATAGCTGTTGTATTGGCTACAACTGGTTTTCCAGTTGTGATATCAAAGTTATATGCAGAACAGAAGGAAAAAGGGAATAATGAAAAGTCGAGACTACTTCTTTTTATCTCCTTTTGTTATTTACAGGTTTTCGGTTTTATTTGTTTTTTTCTCCTTTACTTTGGAGCAAATCAAATTGCCTATTGGATGGACGACCCTCATTTATATATCTTGATTAGAGTAGTTTCCATTGTATTTTTAATTTTTCCTATTGTTTCAGTATTACGTGGATATTTTCAAGGTATTGGGGATATGGTACCTACAGCATTATCCCAGGTAGGAGAACAATCCACTAGAGTGGTGACTATTCTTTTCCTATCTTTTTTATTCATGCTCAAGGGAGAATCACTTTATTTTGTCGGCGGCGGAGCTATGGTTGGATCGATTACAGGAAGTGTCATTTCTGTGGTCCTTTTGTTTATGTTTTTATGGATTCGTAAAGAATGGAAATTAGTTGCTCCAAGAAAAGGAATGCTTCAAAATAATAGTCAATATGTTAAACAAATGATAAAAGCTCTTACATATCAAGGACTAACCATTTGTCTTAGTGGTATGTTACTAATTTTTATACAATTGGCGGATGCATTAAATCTTCATTCGTTACTAATTGCTAGCGGAATACCAAGTGAGATGGCCAAAGGTTTAAAAGGAGTATTTGACCGGGGGCAGCCATTCATCCAATTAGGAACAGTGGCAGCCACTTCAATGTCTTTAACCCTTGTCCCGCTTATTACTCGTGAGCGGTTGGTTGCTAAACCGGAATTTTTGTATCATAAAATTCAATTAGCTATTAAGGTGAGCATTGTTATTGGTGTAGGAGCTTCTGCAGGTCTATGGGCAATTATAAGACCGGCCAATAGGATGTTGTTTGAAAATGAATTAGGCTCCTCTGTTTTGGGGGTTTTATCTTTTTCCATTCTATTTACATCGGTCATTATAACGATAATATCAATTATGCAAGGAATTGGCCGTCTTATTTTCCCGGCTTTTGTTATAACAATCTTGTTGCCGATTAAATATGGCCTGAATCTCTTTTTTGTCCCAGACTTTGGGATTATGGGGGCTGCTGTTTCGACCGTTATAACTCTTGGAATAATTACGTTCCTACTATTTTTTCATCTGAAAAAGTTAGTACCTATTCCAGTTGTATCTGTGCGTTTTTTTGGTGTAGTCTTTACAGCAGCAATAGTGATGGTGTTCGTTTTAAAAGGATACTTGTTATTATCTGAATTTATAATTGCTACTCTCGGATCGGCTAGTCGTCTTACTGTTGCATTCCAATCACTTAGTGCGGTTTGTTTGGGAGCAATGATCTTTACATTTATCATTATTAGGAAAAGGGTGTTCTTGGAGGAAGAATTGGCGTTATTCCCTCTAGGAAGCAAACTTATCTATTTTTTAGCTCGAAAGGACAGAGGGTAAGATGGTAAAAAAAATTGAACTGATTGGGTTAGGCGCAGGTGATATAAACCAGCTTCAGTTTGGTGTATTTAAGAAATTAACGCAGGCAAACCATGTCTATTTACGAACGAAGGAACATCCAGTTGTTCAAGACTTGGTTCGTGAAGGGATGCGTTTTACTTCTTTTGATTCTGTTTATGAAAAACATGAGCAATTTGAAGATGTGTATCAAGAAATAGTCCAAATATTGCTTAATAAAGCAAAAACGGAAGCAGTTATTTATGCAGTTCCAGGACATCCACTTGTGGCCGAACGAACGGTTCAGCTATTGCTGGAAAAAGGAGAAGAGGAAGATATTGAAATTTCTGTCACTGGTGGACAGAGCTTTATCGATGCATTATTTTCTTCATTAAAGATCGATCCAATCGAAGGATTTCAGCTTATAGATGGAACTTCATTTCGGTCTAGCGAGCTGCAAGTGACACAGCATATCATCATCAGCCAGGTATATGACCAATTGGTTGCTTCAGATGTGAAGATTAGTTTAATGGAAAGATACCCTGATGATTATGAAGTTTATATCGTAACGTCAGCAGGCAATCAGGATGAATGCATTGAAAAAGTCCCACTTTATGAATTAGATAGAAATCTTTCAATTAATAACCTAAGATCGATCTATATACCGCCGATTAAAGAAGATCGCCTATTATGGAGGGATTTTTCGAGGTTACGCGATATAATAGCTCAATTAAGAGGACCGAATGGATGTCCTTGGGATAAAGAACAAACTCATGAATCATTAAAAAAATATTTAATTGAAGAAACTTATGAGGTCATTGATGCTATTACAAGTGGTGATATTGACCATTTAATTGAGGAGCTTGGGGATGTTTTACTACAAGTCCTATTACATGCCCAAATCGGTGAGGATGATGGTTATTTTTCTATAGAAGATGTCATTGAAGGCCTATCAGCAAAAATGATTCGCAGACACCCCCATGTTTTTGGTGAAGTAAAGGTAGAGGATGCCAAGGAAGTTGTCGAGAATTGGCAAGAAATTAAGAGGAAGGAAAAAGGTGAGGTACAAACATCTTTCCTCGAAGGAGTATCAAAGGAATTGCCAAATTTATTACGAGCTTATGAACTTCAAAAGAAAGCGGCAAAGGTTGGTTTTGATTGGGAGGAAATCATGCCTGCATTGGAGAAAGTGAAGGAGGAATTGGAAGAGTTCATTAAGGAGCTCGATCAAACAGAAGGTAGCCTTACACGTGCAAAAAAAGAATTTGGTGACTTATTATTTGCATTTGTAAATGTTGCTAGATTTCTAAAAATTAATCCGGAAGAAGCATTATTTGAAACAAATGAAAAATTTATCCGTCGATTTCAATACATTGAGAAACAAGTAGAGAAGAGCGGAAAGGAATTTGAAGAACATACACTGGAAGATCTTGACAAATATTGGGATGAAGCAAAATTAAAAGGACTATAGAAATGGGGTATCAGTAGATGCGTCTAGATAAGTTTTTAAAAGTATCGAGATTAATTAAGCGAAGAACATTAGCTAAAGAAGTATCTGACCAAGGCAGAATTGAAATTAATGGAAAGGAAGCAAAAGCCAGCACCTCTGTTAAAGTAGGGGATGAACTGACTTTAAGGCTTGGACAAAGGAAAATAACAGTACGAATTGAACGAATTCAGGAAACAACTCGGAAAGATGAAGCAGCAGAAATGTATACGATCATTAATGAAGAAAAGGTTAGCTATACAGATGACCGATTAGAATGAGTCTGTTCTAATTTCTCCCTCCATAACATAAACATGTACCAAAAGGTTGTACAAGATTGTGAGGGATGAAAATGAGCCAATTTTATGATACGAATCCAACTAAAAGTAGTATTCCTGACCATGATGTGATAATGAGAGGTAGGAAATTTCTTGATATTACCGGTGTAAAGCAAGTGGAAAGCTTTGATAATGAGGAGTTTTTATTGGAAACATCCATGGGGTTTTTAGCTATAAAAGGTCAAAATTTACAGATGAAAAATCTGGATGTCGAAAAAGGCATTGTTTCGATTAAAGGGAAAATTTTTGATCTTGTATATTTAGATGAACACCATGGGGAGAAAGCTAAAGGATTCTTTAGCAAGTTGTTCCGATGACTTTATCGACTCAATTTCTTACCATGCTTTCCATGGTTGGGATGGGGTCTTTGTTTGGAGCCCTGTTTGATACGTATCAACGTTTTTTAAAACGACCGAAACGAAAAGCTTGGATCGTGTTTTTGAATGATTTGCTGTTTTGGGTGATCCAAGCTTTAATTATTTTTTATGCATTATTCTTGGTGAATAATGGTGAAATAAGGTTTTATATATTTCTGGCTTTATTATGCGGATTTGCTGCCTATCAGAGCTTATTTAAAAATTTTTATCTTCGTTTTTTGGAGTTTTTGATTAGGACAACCATTGCATTCGCACGATTAGTCCGCAAAACTTTCCAACTTCTTATTTACAAACCAGTTGTTGGTTTGGTTCAATTTGTTATCTTAATTCTTATGTCTGTTGGTACAGGGATGTTATCGCTTGGCAAATTTATACTAAAAGCACTTATATGGGTGCTTAAGATAGTATTAACAATTGTAAAAAAGATTCTCTTAATTTTATGGAAACTTTTGCCGAAAAACCTTAAAAATTCCGTCGAGAAGTTATATAATAGAACGGCAGGAAATCTAAAGTCAATCTGGAATAATATTATTAAGTGGTTTAATAAATGGAAGAAGAGAAAAGAGTAAGAAAGGGTCATGGAAATGGGAGCAGAACGAAAAAGCAATGTATCTAAAATTCAGACATCCTATGTACAGCAGAAAGAATATGCAGAAATTGCTTCAGCTCGAAAAAAGAAGCTACTCGCCAGACGCCTTTCTGTATTTTTTGTTTTTGCCTGTATAATATCGTATTTCATGATTTCCAGTTATCTCTCCCAAACCAAAACAATGGAAGCACAACTTACCCAGAAGAAAAAATTAGAAAATGAACTTAAAGAGCTAAAAAAGGAACAGGATCTGTTAAAAGAAGAAATTATTAAATTGAATGATGATGAATATATCGCCAAACTTGCTCGAAAAGAATACTTTTTCTCAGATGAAAATGAAATTATTTTTAATATTCCTGAGGAAAAAGAGGAAAAGAAGGAAAAATGAACCAATATGGAGCATTATTGACACTCAAATTTCCCTTTCTGTATAATATGTTATAAGTTTGATTTTTTATATTTTTAAGGAGGAACATTTTTTTTATGTCAATTGAAGTGGGCAGCAAGTTACAGGGAAAGGTGACAGGAATAACAAATTTCGGAGCGTTTGTGGAGCTGCCGGATGGTTCAACAGGACTTGTACACATCAGTGAGGTTGCTGATAATTATGTAAAGGACATTAATGACCATCTAAAGGTCGGCGATCAAGTTGATGTGAAAGTCCTTAATGTTGAAAAAGATGGGAAAATTGGGCTATCCATTAAAAAAGCAAAAGATAAACCAGAAGCTGAAAGAAGGCAGTCACACTCGCAACGCCCGCGTCAGGCAAGGGCAAACGATCGAAATCGAATGGAATCATTTGAACAAAAGATGGCTCGATTCTTAAAAGATAGTGAAGATCGTTTATCATCCTTAAAGCGACATACAGAGTCTAAGCGTGGTGGAAGAGGAGCTAGACGTGGTTAACTTGCTGCTGACTTTTTAACAGATATAGCAAGGTTTTAAGACAAGTCATGATGACTTGTCTTTTTTTTATGTGCGCCCGGCATGGGTGTAGTCTATAGGGTGAAAGTCCCGAGCCATGAAGGCAGTAGTAATGGTTAGCTTAGCGCAAGGGTGTCCGTGGTGACATGGAATCTGAAGGAAGCGGGCGGCAAACCTCCGGTCTGAGGAACACGAACTTCATATAAGGCTAGGTACCACTGGATGAGTCTGCATAACAAGACAAAGTCCTTACTGCCGAAGGTGGTACAGAGTAAATGAAGCAGATAGATGGAGGGAAAGACTGCACTCTTACCCGGGGAGGTCTGATTGAAACGCCAAGTACACTTGGTAACCTATCCTGGAAATGCTAATTTAACTATGTACAAAAATGATTGTTTAAAGCTATATAGCTTCTCTCATTGCCTTAGGGCAACTTTACATGGAGAGGCGGGCATGATAGCCTTGTTAGGCGGAGCCAGCTATTGATATTGCTGGCTTCTTGGCTCGTAAGTCATGCCCGTAGAGGCTCCATGTCCAGTTATTACTATCCACCACTTAATAACATAATTATCCATAAAATCATTTTTGTACATCACTATACAATCAAAATTGTGCATTCTTATTTTGACATTTACACCTATCCAGCAATGGGTAGCTGAACAATCAGAAGTCAGCAGAAGTCATAGTACCATTCTAACTCGAGAAGGAATGGGAAGGACTGAACTATTAAGAAAGAATGAAATCTGTACATTCGGTTATTGTATTGAACACAGACAATCCGAAAGGACTTACATAAAGGAGGAAGCGGTGAATCCGCTGGGGACTTTAGGAGGATGGAGCAAGAGCCGGCATAAACAGAATCTTCATTCGCGTGGAGAGGAATAACATCATGTTAATGGAACGAATCTTATCACGGGAAAATCTTTTAACTGCCCTAAAACGGGTAGAGCAGAACAAAGGAAGTCACGGCATAGATGGAATGTCCGTAAAATCCCTACGACGACATCTCTAAGAGAACTGGGATTCCCTTCGGGAAACTTTAAGAACAGGTGACTATGAACCTTCTCCCGTCCGCCGTGTCGAAATCCCGAAACCAAGCGGAGGGGTAAGGCTTTTAGGAATACCAACTGTGATAGATCGTTTCATTCAACAGGCGATTGCCCAAGTGTTAACACCAATCTTTGATCCAACTTTTTCTGACAACAGCTATGGGTTCCGTCCTAGTAGAAGTGCCCATGACGCGGTAAGAAAGGCAAAGAGATATATCAAAGAGGGGTTCCGCTGGGTAGTTGATATGGACTTAGAGAAATTCTTTGATAAAGTTAACCATGACAAATTAATGGGAATACTCGCTAAAAGAATCGAAGACCGTATACTTCTTAAATTAATCCGGAAATACCTCCAATCAGGTGTAATGTTTAATGGGGTCATACAATCAACGGAGGAAGGAACTCCGCAAGGAGGACCTCTCAGTCCCCTGCTTTCAAACATCATCCTTGACAAATTGGATAAAGAATTAGAAGCAAGAGG
>NZ_JAAFZF010000032.1:5853-36379 GCF_010614825.1 Neobacillus sedimentimangrovi | reverse complement strand
TGAATGGAAAGCTTATGAATGGGGGAACAGTCGTAAAGGTTATTGGCGAATCTCAAAAAGTCCCATATTACACAGAACCCTTGGAAACTCCTATTGGAGTAACCAAGGGCTTAAAAGTCTACAGAAACGTTATGAATTCTTGCGTCATTTATCTTGATTGAACCGCCGTATACGGAACCGTACGTACGGTGGTGTGAGAGGACGGGGGTTAATCACCCCCTCCTACTCGATTATTTCATTTAGTTTTTCAATCGACCCATTTTTTTCGTTCTCTGTATAAAAACATTTTTTCTGCAATATAACTGACTACCAATCCGATTATGATGGGAACTAGCGACGACCCGATTGAAATAAAGAACCCTCCGGCATCATGAGTATATTCGTAATGGAACATTAACGAAGGAATCGTAAACACAGAACCAAGAAAATAAAGAAGGGAAGTTGTTAATGCAAACGACCCAAAAGTAATGATGAATCCTTTTAGTTTCATTGGAAGAGCACCTCCTATTACTATTTTAACAAATTTTTCCTAATGGTTATATTCTATGCTTTTTTCATTTATTAGGAACATTTTTTTGTAAAGAGTTATTTAAACATAAGAATATATTTTTTTGTTTTTGATAAGGACTGCTCCAATCCTCCTAGCGACTAGGCATCTTCACTCTTCACTTTACGATCAGACAGCATTCAATCAAATTTGTTATTTTTTTAAAATATTAATTATTTCGTTATGTTAAATTTTTTTGCAGGAATATTAGGATAATTTGAGAATAATAGAATAAGCTAGATGTAGAAAAGGGGGATTATCTTGGATATCAAAGTGGTTGAGAAAGAAGAGATGAAAGTTGTCGGGATTTCCTGGAGTGGCAATTTTGCTCAAAGGACCATCATTCCTCAACTTTTTGAAGAAATGGAAAAACGGCTTAACGATATTGCCTATAAAACGGATGAACCGGTATTAATTGCTCCATTTCATAGTAGGGAAACAGATTTAACTTATTATGTGATGGCACCTGTAGAAAAATTAGATGATATTCCTGAAGGTATGTCCGGTTTTACTATTCCAAAGAAATATTATGTTCATACCACACATGTTGGAAGATTTGAAGAAATTAAAAATACATATCATCATATGTATGCCTGGATGAAAGAATACGGTTATGATCAGGACTATCAGGCACTAAGTTTAGAAGTCTATAAACATGAACAAATCCTTCAAAATAAAACGGGAGATCTTCATTTTGACATTTATTTGCCAGTGAAAATTTATAAATAAGGACGAATCATTTCCCTTTCCAAAAAAAATTCAGTATAATAGTAAAAACTACATATTCATTCCTTCGGGGTCAGGTGAAATTCCTAACCGGCGGTGATGAAGCTAGTGCTTCTTAGTCCGTGACCCGTTTAACCATTTTGTTAAACGGTGGATCCGGTGAAATTCCGGAGCCGACAGTTAAAGTCTGGATGGGAGAAGGAAAGAAATCAGGTTTAATCAATGGAAAAAATTTCTCTATTGTTAAGCCTTAGTTTCTTATTGTCTCAAAATGACCCTAGAGGAAGAATCCTTTAGGGTTTTTTCTATATTTACATATTGTTACCTAACCAAATGAAGGAGAAATCATATGTTTACTGGAATAGTGGAAGAAATTGGGTTGGTATTAAATATTCAACGGTCAGGAAATTCGTTCGTTCTTACCATAGAAGCGAAGAAAATCCTAGAAGATATACATCTAGGCGACAGTATTGCCGTAAATGGCGTGTGTTTGACCGTCACCTCATTTTCTGGAAATCGCTTTACGGTAGATGTCATGCCAGAAACTGTAAAAGCGACGAGTCTAAACGAGGTTACCCGAGGTTCGAAGGTCAATCTGGAACGGGCGATGGCGGCTAAGGGTAGATTTGGTGGCCACTTTGTTTCCGGTCATGTAGATGGAATCGGGATTATAAAGAAGAAAAGGGCGTACGAAAACGCCGTCTACTATGAAATTGCGGCTGGGCCGGAAATTATGAAATATGTTATATATAAAGGTTCTATTGCGGTTGATGGGACAAGTTTGACGGTATTTGGTGTATCCGATGAAGGTTTTACTTTATCCATCATTCCCCATACATTGTCTGAGTCCGTTTTAGGGCTTAAAGGTCCTGGAGATATCGTGAATTTGGAATGTGACATGATAGGTAAATATGTCGCGCACTTTTTGAGCCATTTTTCAAGCGAACCAGTACAAAATAAAAAGACGGGAATAACGGAAAAATTTTTAGAAGAAAATGGATTTTACTAACATGTCAGTCAGAGAATCATGAAAGGAGTGATCAGCATGTTCAATACTATTGAAGAAGCGATTGAAGATTTGAAAAATGGGAAAGTCGTCATTGTTTGTGATGATGAGGACAGGGAAAATGAAGGTGATTTCATCGCTTTAGCAGAAAAAGCCACACCTGATATTATTAATTTTATGGCCACCCATGGGAGAGGACTTATTTGTGTGCCAATTGAAGAAGAACTAGCACGAAAACTTGATCTGTCCCCTATGGTAACAGTCAATACTGATTCTCATGGAACGGCCTTTACCGTTAGTATTGACCATAAATTTACGACAACAGGAATTTCCGCATTTGAACGATCAGCTACGATTTTAAGTATGATGGATCCAAACTCAAAACCAGAGGATTTCAAAAGGCCAGGACATATCTTTCCGCTTATTGCCAAAGAGGGCGGTGTCCTTCGTAGAAATGGTCATACAGAAGCAGCAGTAGACCTCGCGAAGTTGGCAGGTGCCAAGGCTGCTGGTGTTATTTGTGAAATTATGAATGAAGATGGGACAATGGCCCGTGTTCCGCAGCTTCGTAAAATAGCGGATCGCTTTAACTTAAAATTCATTACCATTAAAGATTTGATAGAATACCGGACGAAGAAAGAACATCATGAACAACATCTTCGTCATTAAAAAATAGAATAAACAATCATTTACTTGGAGGGTTTAAGATGGGACGTATTTTTGAAGGAAATTTAGTAGGTACTGGATTAAGAATTGGAATTGTCGTTGGGCGTTTTAATGAGTTTATCACGAGCAAATTATTAAGTGGAGCTCAAGATGCTTTAAAAAGACATGGGGTAGAGGAGAAGGACGTAGATATTGCATGGGTGCCAGGTGCATTCGAAATTCCACTAATTGCACAAAAAATGGCAAATAGCAAAAAATACGATGCGGTCATTACATTAGGGGCTGTTATCCGTGGATCCACACCACATTTTGACTATGTATGCAATGAAGTAGCCAAAGGAGTAAATACCGTAGCATTAAACTCTGGATTACCAGTTGTTTTCGGGGTGTTAACAACTGATTCCATTGAACAGGCAATCGAACGCGCTGGTACAAAAGCAGGTAATAAGGGATGGGAAGCGGCTACCGTAGCGATTGAAATGGCCAACTTAAGTAGAAATTTCGAATGATAAAAAGAATTGTCGAAAAAATTATATACAAAACATTTTGCTTTCTTTATAATTGAATTGGATAAAAATTAAATACATAGAAATAGGTGTTTAAAAACTTAATGGACATAAGTTTTTAACTTAAAAGGGAAGTTTGGTGAAAATCCAACGCGGTCCCGCCACTGTAAATGAGGAGCGACCTATACATTGTCACTGTCTGAACGATGGGAAGACATAGGAAGCGATGATTCATGAGCCAGGAGACCTGCCTATTTCAAGTACGCCAAAAACCTACGAGGATAGGGGGGTGGAAACGAAACAACAATAATGGATATTATTGTATGTTCATGCCAACATCCTTCATAAGCAGGGATGTTTTTTTGTTTTTATAAAAACATGTACAGAAAATGGAATTACACAAGAAAGTAGGGGGATTTTAAAATGAAAAGGTTGCATTGGTTATTGCTTGCACTCTTATTAACCATCGGTGGCTTGGCCGGATGTGGTGAATCCAAAGATCAAGTTCAAAAGGAAAAAAATGTTGAAGAAAAAGCGGAAGTGAAAGATTTTCCTGTTTCTATTAAAGATGCTTCCGATCAAGTGGTGAAAATTGAGAAGAAGCCTGAAAAAATTGTCTCACTCATACCTAGTAATACCGAAATTGCTTTCGCATTAGGACTTGGAGATGAAGTGGTGGGCGTGTCCGATTTTGATAATTATCCTGAGGAAGTCAATAAAAAAGAAAAAATTGGTGGTATGGAATTTAATCAAGAAAAAGTTATTTCATTAAAACCAGATTTAGTACTTGCTCACGCTTCGACGGCCCTTAATTCACAAGCAGCATTGCAACAATTAAAAGATGTAGGGATTCCTGTATTAGTGGTAAATGATGCACAAAATTTTGAACAAGTCTATGATTCGATTAAGATGATTGGAAAAGCAACTGGCCAATCAGAAAATGCGGAAAAACTGATTGCCGCTATGAAGAAGAGATTAGCAGAATTGAAAACAAAGGCTGCTGAAATCAAAGAAAAGAAAAAGGTATTAATTGAGGTCTCACCTGAACCAGAAATTTATACTACTGGTAAAAATACTTTTATGAATGAAATGCTCAGTTGGATTAATGCCGAAAATATTGCGGCAGATCAAGAAGGCTGGATCAAAATGGATCAAGAAGCAATGATTCAAAAAAATCCTGATGTCATCATTACAACATATGGATATTATGTTGAAAATCCAGCAGAAAAAGTATTGAGTAGAAAAGGTTGGGAAAATGTGAAGGCTATTAAGAATAAGCAAGTCATTGATATTAATTCTGATCGTGTCACCCGCTCAGGTCCGAGGATTGTTGAAGGAGTAGAGGATCTTGCAAAGGCTATCTATCCGGAAGTTTTTAAATAATACTTATTTAGCTTACACCATCGCATTCATATTTCTTATTATTTCTATGATATTTGCTATTTCGATCGGAACGGTTTCTGTTCCGATTTTAACTATTATTCAAATCATCGGGTCAAAACTTTTTGCGGGACTGACCTATGATATTGAACCGATGTTTACGAGTATTGTGATGAATATTCGTTTGCCGAGAGTCATATTGTCAGGACTTGTAGGAGCTGCTCTTGCGATTGCCGGTGCAGCCTTCCAAGGTCTACTTAGAAACCCGTTGGCAGATCCTTACACTTTAGGAGTTTCATCTGGAGCATCTGTGGGAGCCGTATTAACATTGTTTTTTCAACTTTCTATTCCATTTATTGGTTCCTATACATTACCTGTTCTTAGCATTTTGTTTTCTTTTTTATCTATTTTTTTAGTTCTTATTTTTGCACGTCAAATTGATCGATCGATGAAAGTGGAAACCATTATATTAACTGGTATCATATTAAGTTCTTTCTTGGGTGCTTTAATTTCTCTCATGATTGCACTTACCGGTGATGAGCTCCGGCAAATAATCGGCTGGATCCTTGGAAGTGTTTCAATGCGAGGCTGGGAATACATCAAAATCATTCTTCCATTTTTTATCATTGGCTCATTCCTATTAATCTTTCAAGCCAAGGAATTAAATGCCATGTCCTTCGGGGAAGAAAGAGCCCAGCATTTAGGGGTGGATGTGCGAAAAAGAAAGCTCCTTATCTTATTGGCTGCATCTATTTTAACAGGGGCAGCCGTAGCGGTGTCAGGCACCATTGGATTTGTCGGCCTTGTGATCCCACATCTTTGCAGAATTTTGTGGGGGCCTGATCATAAGCACCTCTTACCTTTATCGATTCTTACTGGCAGTGGGTTTTTAATCTTAGCTGACTTGCTTTCTAGAACCATTATTTCCCCAACAGAATTACCGATCGGGGTGATCACGGCACTTATTGGTGCACCAGTATTTGCTGCGATCCTGTTGCAAAGAAGGGGGAGGAATAAAAATGGGTAAAGAAATGATTTCTGTTCATCAATTATCCGGTGGCTACTCTGGTGAGATGATCCTTAAAGATATTTCCTTTGAAGTAAGGAAAGGAGAATTATTTGGGATTCTTGGCCCAAATGGCAGTGGTAAAACAACACTGTTAAAAATGCTCAGTGGGATTTTACCGCTCCATACAGGTAAAATCTTTATTGATGGAAAGAATCTAAAAGATTATAATGCCAAACAGCTCGCTAGAAAAGTGGCGGTCGTATCCCAGCATACTTCACAATACTTTTCCTACACCGTCAAAGAAACCGTCTCCTTAGGACGGTATGCCCATCAAAAGGGGTTGTTTCAGTCGTGGAATCATGTGGATGAAGCAGTCGTTCAAAGGGTTATGAGACAAATTGGGGTCGAAGCTTTTCAAAACAAAAAACTACAAGAGGTATCAGGCGGGGAAAGGCAGCGAGTGTTCTTAGCGCAAGCTTTGGCTCAGGAGCCAGAAATCCTTTTCCTAGATGAACCGACGAATCACTTGGATTTATCCTATCAAAAAGAGTTGCTTGATTCTTTAAAACGCTGGACGATGGAAAATGATTTAACGGTCGTTTCCATTTTTCATGATTTAAATTTAGCCGGACTTTATTGTGATCGCTTGCTCCTTCTTGAAAATGGGAAAATAAAAATTAACGATGTTCCGAATGAAGTTCTTAAGGAAGAAAGAATTAAAGAAGTGTACCATACCAACATTCAAAAACATCCTCATCCGACAGTACCTGCCCCGCAAATGGTGCTGCTACCGGATGAGGCAAAACAATCCTTTCCTTTTGAAATCAATGAAACGATGTTAGAAATTCAGGACGAATTCATTTCCTTAAAATCACCGATCCCATTAAGAACGATGTCGTCTGGAGTGATTGGGTCGGGGACGGGTTGGCACCGGACATTTGTTAACCGGCATGTCAGCAAAGACTATAACTGTCGTAATCATCGTGAGGAAATGGCCACATATTTAAAAGGAAATGGATTTGATCCAACTGAGACCATTGGGATGATGACAGCGGTCAATCTAGAGGATGTTGTATATAGCTATGTTGATTCAGATGATTTTTCCATCTTAGTGGTGATCACGGCTGGAGTTGGCAATGCCATTGATTGCTCCAAAGCGGAACTGCATTCTTATGAAGTGGTTCCTGGAACAATTAATACGTGGATATTCGTGAATGGCGAACTGACAGAAGAAGCATTTATCCAAAGTATTATGATTGCTACAGAGGCTAAAACAAAGGCCATGAATGATTTAAAAATACGTGACAAAATAACCGAAACGATTGCGACTGGTACATCAACAGATAGTATCTTAATTGCAGCCAGTCAAAAAGGGAAGCAGCTCGAGTATGCCGGCTCTATTACACCTCTAGGAAAACTTATAAGCAAGGCTGTATACGACTGTACAACAAAAGCCATTCAAAAATCTCAAATGAGGAAACGAGGATGATGGTAAACCACTTAATAGCGATCACAATGGCCTATGTAATCGATTTGCTCATTGGAGATCCTCCACATTGGCCACATCCAGTAAGATGGATTGGTTCTTTAATTTCTTTATTAGATAAGCGATGGAATAAAGGAAAATCAAAAAGATGGAAGGGAGCTGCGCTACTTCTTATTGTCTTATTGACTGTTTTTTCTATATCTTTTGTTATCGTTTTCATCGCATATAAGATTCATCCTATATTAGGTATTGGTGTCGAAAGTATCATCATAGCTTCAACCATTGCTCAAAAAAGTTTAAAGGAAGCGGCTCTCGAAGTTTATCATCCATTAATAGAAGGAAATTTGGTGGAAGCGAGAAAAAAATTATCCTATATCGTCGGAAGAGATACGGAAACCTTAAGCGAAGGAGAAGTTGCACGCGGGGCCATTGAAACGGTTGCAGAAAATACGAGTGATGGTGTAACGGCACCATTATTTTGGGCGCTTCTTGGTGGGGCTCCACTTGCAATGGTTTATCGGGCGACGAATACGTGTGACTCCATGGTTGGTCATATCAATGATCGATATAAAGATTTCGGATGGGCATCAGCCAAATGGGATGACGTGATGAACTGGATTCCAAGTCGATTGACTGGAATGCTGATGTTGCTTGGTAACCGTTCAGAAAAAATGAGCAAAAAAGAGGCGTGGATCATTTTATTCCGTGATGCTAAAAAACATCCTAGCCCGAACAGTGGATGGGGAGAGGCGGCAGTAGCTTCCCTATTAGGTATTCAACTTGGCGGAGTCAACTATTATAAAGGCATTATATCTAACCGTGCCAAAATAGGTGAACCTATTGTTCCGATTGAAGCCATGCATATCCCGAAAGCTAATGTGATTTTAACGAGAACGGTCTTACTATTTCTACTTTTTTTATGGATGGGAGGAATGGGTTTTGAGCTGGCCATCACATGGCTCAAATCCGCAATATCTTTATAATGAATTGGGGATGGCGCTGCCTAAGGTGTATCTAGATTTTAGTGCAAATATCAATCCTTTGGGGCCACCGGAGGTTCTGAAAAGAAACTGGAACCATTTTTATGAAGAAATGATGGTTTATCCAGATCCAAATGCGGCCAATTTGAAAATGATCATCGTAGATAAAGAGCAAATATCCGTTGATTCTATTTTAGTAGGGAATGGAGGGGCAGAGCTGATCTTTCTCATTGCCCGAATGCTTGCAGGAAAAAAAGTGTTATTGGTTCAACCTACTTTTTCAGAATATGAAACAGCCTGCCGTGCTAACGGTTGTGAAATTTTATACCACCAATTAAAAGAACCGGATTTCGAACTGGATCTGAATGAATGGCATTCGAAAATAAAGGAAGCGGATGCGGTATTTGTATGTAATCCCAACAATCCAACAGGAATTCAATATCCTCATTCCACGATGATGGCATTGATCGAGGAATGCGAGAAACACAATTGCCAAGTCATTCTTGATGAAGCATTTTATGATTTTTTAAGTGAATATGATTCCGTTATTCCTACCATTCATCAATATTCAAATGTAATCATTATTCGATCCATGACGAAAATGTTCGCTATTCCTGGTCTACGACTTGGATATTTAATTGCTCAGCCAGAAACTATCAAAAAGCTCCGTCCAATTCAACCTCATTGGAGTGTCAATACGATTGCCCTCTTATCTGGGGAACTGTTATTCCAGGAACAATCGTTTATAAAGAAAACACAAGAATTTATTTCAAAGGAACGAAAGCGTTTAGTTGATTTGTTGAAGGAACTAGATTTTATCGTTTCGCCATCCAAAATTAATTTTTATTTACTTCAGGATCCTTATATCAATGATCAATTTCTATTGTTTGAATATTTGTTAAAAAAAGGGGTTATTCCACGTCATACCTATAATTTCCCTGGATTAGAGGGCAGATGGCTCCGTTTTGCGATAAAAAGTGTTGATGATAATAATCAACTTCTGGAGGTGTTAGCGCATTGGCGGCATCTTCATCATTAATTTTTATCACCGGAGGAGTACGAAGCGGGAAAAGCAGTTTTGCAGAACGACTAGCTACTGAGTTTGCAGATAAAACCGGTGGAAAGCTTACATATATTGCGACCGGGGTACCTTCGGATCGGGAAATGAAATTACGGATTAAAAAGCATCAGCGTGATCGACTAGCAAAAGGGTCCATTTGGAGAACGTTAGAGCAACCAGTAAATATTGGCGATTTGGCTAGCAAGATTTCCGAGAATGATATTATTTTACTTGACTGTGTGACTACTTTATTAAATAACCAGTTATTTGTTGCTAATAGAAATTTGGATGAAAGTGATTTAGCTGCAGTGAAAGAGAGGATTCAAACAGGGATTATTGAGCTGAGAAATCGGGCAAAGACGGTCATTGTGGTAAGTAATGAAGTATTACATGAACCGATTTTTCATGATCATTTCATATTGATGTATGGAAAGTTATTAGGGCAAATCCATCAGTTTTTAGTGAATTTGGCGGATCAGGCTTATTTAGTGGAAGCAGGAATTCCTATTATTATGAAAGGAATGAGGCAATGAAAGGTGTAATGATTCAAGGCACATCATCCAATGTAGGGAAAAGTTTAATCGCAACTGCCCTTTGCCGGCTTTTTGCCAATGAAGGAGTTAAAGTGGCTCCATTTAAATCCCAAAACATGTCCAATTTTTCTTGTATTCTTCCAGATGGAAGTGAAATTAGTAGAGCTCAGGCGATTCAGGCGGAAGCAGCTAAAATTGAGGCAACCGTATGGATGAACCCAATTGTGTTAAAACCACGTCCAAATCACAGTTCGGAGACTGTTTTATTAGGAAAATCAATAGGGAACATATCGGGGCAAAAGTATCGTGATCAATTTTATGAAAAAGGGTTAAAGGCCGTTAAACAATCCCTTGAACAGTTGGAGAAGCACTTTGAGTTGGTTGTGATTGAAGGTGCCGGTAGCCCGGTAGAAATTAACTTAAAGGATAGGGACCTTGTAAATATGAAGGTGGCTCAACTAGCGGATGTGCCGGTCGTTCTTGTAGCTGATATTGAACGGGGCGGAGTTTTTGCCAGTATTGTTGGAACACTGGAGCTACTTGAACCTGCAGATCGAAATAGAGTGGTAGGGGTAATCATTAATAAATTTTCCGGAGATCCAGCTTTATTTGTTGATGGTGTTCAATGGCTAGAAGAGAAAACAGGAATTCCTGTGTTGGGGGTCATTCCCTATATGGAAAATCACATGATTGATGAAGAGGATTCCTTATCGGTTAAGGACAATCCGGTCAGTGATATGACGGTTCAAAATGCGGCTGATCATGTGGAGATGGATCAACGTTATGAACGGCTTGCTTCTTTTATGAAGCCTCACCTGAAATGGGAGCTGCTAAAAGATATGATCTCCCAATGGGGACATAAAACATGAGCTTTATTAGAGGTTTTCTCATAACCGTTCAATTTTTTACAGCCATACCAATTAATAAGGAATTTCCGATGGATCCGGAACATTTAAAAAAAGCTGTCCAGGCTTTTCCACTGTTGGGCCTACTACAGGGAATCATTTATTCTCTCTTATTATATTGTTTCGTTGAGTTTTCACCATTTACCCATTTGGCTTCCGCATTTATTCTTTGGCTTATGACTATATTCCTGACAGGTGGAATTCATCTAGATGGCTGGATGGATACGAGTGACGCTTATTTTTCTTATAGGGATCAAGAAAAAAGACTTTCGATTATGAAGGATCCACGAACAGGAGCTTTTGGTGTCCTATCTGTCATTGTTTTATTGAGCATGCGGCTTTTCTTTATTTATGAGATTACGAGAAACCCTATGACGTCCACCTATCTTTTGATTGCTGCTATTCCATTCTTTAGCAAAATGGTCATGGGATGTCTCCTTCTATCAGTAAAATCAGCTAAACAGGAAGGTTTAGGGTATTTGTTTCAAAAAGCTGCAGATGTGAAATCACTATTCATCTATCTATTTTATTTAGTTGGATTCATTTTATTAGTCATACTATTGATTCATGAATTCGTACAGACAGGAATTATGTTATTGGCTGCCGTTATTTCCTTATATTTTTGGCGCAGGAAGTCTATGAAATGGTTCGGCGGAATTACAGGTGATGTACTGGGAGCTGCTGTGGAAGGGACTGAAGTGGGATTATGGATGACCTTGTGGTTATTGCATTATTTCGTCACGGCTTAACAGAAGAAAATAAACGAAAGGCTTATTTGGGATGGAGCGATTCACCATTATGTCCGACTTCTATAGATAACTCACAAATGAGAATGTATGATTGTTATTTTTCTAGTGACCTTACGCGATGTATATTAACAGGAAAAATGCTTTTCCCACAGGCCGTTCCTATTCGATTAAAAGAGTTCAGGGAATTGAATTTTGGACAATGGGAAGGGAAAACATATGAAGATTTAAAACATGACTCTCTTTATCAGTATTGGCTCACTGCTCCTGAACGGTTCAGCCCACCAAATGGGGAATCCTATTTGGAATTTATTCATAGAGTCGAAGCAGGATGGAATACGGTCATTGAAAAAATTTTGTCAGGTCCATTTAAGAGCGCTGCCATCATTACTCACGGAGGCCCCATTAAATTTTTGTTATCAAAGTTTGCTCCCGTGAAAAAGGAGTTTTGGAGTTGGCAGGTACCCCATGATCAAGGATTTGAATTGATCTTTAAACGGGAACAGCTTAGGAGGGGAGAACGGTGCATTTCATTACAGGAGGTGCCTTTAACGGTAAAAAGGCATGGGTAAAGAAAACCTATCGTGTAACAAAAGATGACCCATGGATATCCGCGTATAAAAATGATCTTATCCCAATAAATCTCAATGGAATCGATCGAAATTTGATCATTCTCGAGGGTGCTGAACAATGGATCAAAAAATTAACGGAGATTCACAATTCTACTAAGTCTCGTGAATTATGGAATCACTATTTGAACCAATGGTCCTCATGGGAAAAAGAAAAACCGGAACGACAAATCGTTGTGATCGGGACAGATATCACAAAAGGCATTGTTCCATTGGAAGCGGAAAATCGATTATGGCGAGATGTGACAGGTTGGGCTTTTCAAGATCTGGCCGCAAAATCCGATAAGATTGATGTTATTTGGTATGGAATTAACCAATCGATAAAGTGAGGGGAAACAAATGAGAATTTATACAAGAACAGGGGATAAAGGGAAAACGAGTTTAATTGGCGGTAGGGTAGATAAGGATGATATCCGTGTAGAAGCATACGGAACAGTGGATGAAGTGAATTGCTTTGTTGGTCAGGCCATACAAGAATTGGATCCGGAACTTTTTCACGATGTATTGGCAGATCTAGAAAAAATTCAGCATGAATTATTTGATTGTGGTGGCGACCTAGCAAATGTGTCGAAAAGACGCGAAGGAAAGCTTCAAAAAGAGTCCGTCGAATATTTGGAAAAGAAAATTGATGAATATATGGAAGAGGCGCCCGAACTTGAACGGTTTATTTTACCTGGAGGATCGAAACCTGCAGCTACCATTCATATTGCAAGAACGGTAACAAGAAGGGCGGAACGCTTAGTGGTAAAGTTGGAAAAATCGGATTTGCCAGCCCCTGAAATTACCTTGCAATATTTAAACCGTCTATCCGATTATTTCTTCGCATTAGCACGAGTAGTGAATCATCGATTGAATGTAAAAGATGTGGAATATGTGCGAAGTGCAAAAGTGTTCAGGGAAGGTAAGAGAAAAGATGAGAAATAACCTTATAGGAAAAAAGTTGATCTGGCTGTCTATGTTTATTGCATTGTCGGTAGTTGGTGCCACGATCAAAATTCCAGCCATCGTTGGCTCCATCGCACTTGATTCATTCCCAGCTCTTCTGGCTGCATCGATTTTGGGTGGAGGCGCCGGTGCGGTTGCTGGTGCATTGGGACATTTGATTTCAGCGATGTTGAGCGGTTTTCAACTAGGCCCGATGCATTTTTTGATTAGTATGGAAATGGCTATTCTTGTATCGATGTTTGGTGTTTTTTGGCATCATCATAAAAAGGTTGTAGCTTCTCTCTTTTTTATTTTAGGAAATTCGTTCATTGCACCGCTGCCATTTCTGTTTATCCTTGGCAAAGGTTTTTATTGGGCTGTCCTTCCTTCCTTAATACTTATGTCTGCCATGAATACAGGATTGGCATTATTATTGATCCCGCGGCTTGTCCCAATCATCTCTAATCGCTTGTTTAAAGGTGAGATCAAAGGATGAGAGATATTCTTACCATTCCTTTTGGGTATGAAGATTCTTTAATTATTTCAAGTGATAATAGCGGTGCTATAGGGATGAAGCAGGGCGACCTTGTTCATGTCCCTTACGAAACATTGGCCTATTATTCACTTAGGGTCGCAGCAATGGAATGTATCGCTGCAGGGGGAGAACCAATTAGTGTAGTCCTCCAAAATTTTTGTGGGGATGAACATTGGGAAGAATTGGTTCGTGGGATACGGAAAGGGTTACACGAACTGGAATTGGCTCAAATCCCCATCACAGGTAGTACAGAAAGTAATTTTCAGCTGAACCAGTCAGCAATTGGGCTGTTCATTGTCGGTAAACAACATATTAGAGGCACCAATGAGGTGTATGAGTACAACGAAAATTGGAAACTAGCTGTTATTGGTGTACCGTTGGTTGGAAATGAAGTGATTGAACAAGAACAACATGTTGTCCCACTGTCTATTTTTCGAAGGTTAAGCAGGCTGAACCATGGGATTATTTGGCCTGTTGGTTCTAAGGGGATTTTATATGAACTAAACCAAATGTTTGATCAAGTCCGTTTTACAAAAGAACAAGTTATAACAGAACTTGACATTGTTAAATCATCCGGCCCGGCAACATGTTTCATTATGGCTTATGCGGGTGATATGGAAGAAAAAATGAAAGAAATTGCAGGGGAATATTTTCATGCAATGAAAATAGCACGCCGGTAGTCGGCGTGCTTTATTATCGTGCTTCCTGTAATTTTTCAATAATGGAATTGACTCCTTTACCTATTTGGTACATAGTTTCGTCCAATTTTCTTTTCCACTCAGGGGCATTTTCTTTAATGGTTTCCCCTATTTTTTCTGCGTGTTCATTTAACTCTTTACTTATTTGTTCCGCTTGTTCTCGGATTTTTGAATAAGGGTGGGATTCACCCGCTAACAAAGAATTAACAGAAACGACCTCGAAATTTTCTTTCGGTAAATGTGTGAGTGATGTTTTCATTATTTCCTTAAAAATCGGCACAACATTTGCAGAACTGGAGCTTGGAAGATAGTGCTGTCTGTCCGTTTGATCAAAGCCGATCCAAACGGCTCCGACAAGATTCGGGGTATATCCGACCATCCATTGATCTTTTGTACCATTAATATCATTGTATGGTAACTGGGTAGAACCCGTTTTAGCGGCTATTTGCACCCCTGGAATCCGGGCCTTTTGACCAGTTCCCGATTCAACCACATTTAATAGCATAGAGGTCATTTCATTCGCGACCTTTTTGGATGTAACTTTAGTTGTTTCTGCCTCATGTTCTGCAATAATGTCACCAGTTGGGCCGACAATTTTTGTAATGAGATGACTATCTTGCCGTTTTCCTTCATTGGCAAAAGCAGAAAAAGCATTTGCCATTTGTAGAGGAGATACCCCCTTACTCATTCCACCTAAAGCAATAGCCAAGTTTTTATCCTCATTTTCAACTTGGATGCCAAATTCCTCTAATGATTCAAGCCCTTTGTTCAAACCGATTTGATCTAAAAGCCATACGGTTGGTACATTTAATGATTCCTCTAAGGCCTTATACATCGGAACCTTGCCTTGATAGGTTTTGCTGAAATTTTCTGGTTTATAATTTCCAAAGCTCATCGGTTCATCTACTAACTCGGAGGAATAGGAGTAACCTTCTTCAAGAGCAGGTGTGTAAGCAACAAGCGGTTTAATAGTAGAGCCTGGCTGAGCTTTTAGCTGTGTTGCCCGATTGAACCCACGGAATACCGTTTCCCCACGTCCTCCTACAAGGGCAAGGACTCCTCCTGTATGAGGATCCATTAACACGGAGCCACTTTGAACCATTTTACCTCCCATACTTCTAGGGAAAAGGGAGTTATTTGCATAAACCTTCTCTAATCCTTTCTGTAAGTTTTGGTCCAATTCCGTATAAATCCGGTAGCCTCTAGTTAAAATTTCATCTTGAGTCAGACCATATTTGGTGATCGCTTCGTTTATTACGGCATCCACATAGTATGGATACTTACGGTCGACAAAGCTTCCTCCTCCATCTTTGAGACGAATTTTTTCCTTTTTGGCCTGATTGTATTGTTCATCAGTAATCATCCCATGCTCTTTCATTTTTGCTAAAACAACGTTTCTTCTCTCAATCGCTTCATCATAATTCTTATAAGGATTATAGTAGTTCGGTGCTTGAAGGAGACCGGCTAATAATGCAGCTTCACTAATCGTAACGTCCTTAATATTTTTATTAAAATATTTCTTCGAAGCATTCCCAATTCCCCAGGCACCACTACCAAAATATACTTGGTTCAAATACATTTGGAGGATTTCATTTTTTTCATATTCTTTTTCAATTTTTACTGCTAAAAATAATTCTTCCGCTTTACGTTTATAGGTTTGCTCTGGGGAAAGAAGTGCGTTCTTTGTCAATTGTTGGGTAATTGTACTACCACCACCAGTAATCCTTCCAGCAATTAAATTTTTAAAGAAGGCACGTGCAATTCCTTTTAAGTCAAAACCATTATGTTCATAAAAACGTTCATCTTCAATCGCCACCACTGCATTAGGAATATGTTTGGGCAGTTCTTCTATTGACACACCGACTGTTCGGTTTGTGATAGCATTTGTCGCGATTTGACCATTCCTATCATAAATAACTGTCGGCTGACTTAATCCATCCTTTAGTGATTGAACATTGGTACGTGCTGCGAGCCAGCCAAAATAAGAAATCGTTCCTAAAATGGTCACGAGAATGAGTAAAAGCAATAATTGTGTTAAGTGTTTCTTTTTCCAGAAACGCAATATCATTTCCCAGTAGGTATTTAGCTTTTCCATATTCTCACCTTACCTTTTTGGGGATGTTGTGACTTTATTATAAATATTTCAATTGAAAAAGACCAATGATAGCTTGTTTTGGGTATGAAAAATAGCGTATAACGTGATATTCGTGGACTACCGAGATTGGTCACACGCATATGTTATTAGAAATAGTAAGCTTGGGGGAAGGGGTTGACAAAATGATAAATTGGAAGGTCCGTTTAAAAAATCGGAATTGGGTGATTGCCTTTATATCTCAGCTTTTTATAGTGGCCCAAATCATTTTAGGGGGATTAAATTCCTTAGGAGTAACCGATTTTCAACTCTCTGAGGCAGTAGAAGATTGGATCCTCACTTTGGTTAATGCTGTATTTGTTATTCTTTCAATGTTGGGAATTGTTCAAGATCCAACGACAAAAGGATATGGCGATAGTTCAAGGGCTATGCAATATAAAGATCCTAATTAACAACAGGTGAGTGAGAGCGCCGCCGCATTCATTCATATTATATTCCGTCTCTTTTTTTAGAAAAAGGACGACTAGATAATAAAGAAGTTAGGGAAAAGTAGGCTGCAACCTATAAACTAAAAACAAATGTTATCATACAGTTTTGCTTAATTTTAAAGAGGAATTTCCCACTTTGTTGTTGGAAAGGAAACACTGCAAACTTCTGTGGGAATTTGGGGCAGAGAGCTGGAAGTGTGTTAGAGACTGTTTCAGATTTACATCCACGAAAAGTAAAACAATTAGTTCGGTCATTTACCGACAAGGTTTATTATAAACAAAATGAGGGTGCTCCAAAAAGTTATCCTTTTGGGGTACCCTCATTATTTGGTTGAGATGGACTTTGTCGTTTCTTGTTTAGATAGAAACCAATCATATCTATAATAAAGACAAGAAATAAAAGAAACAAAATAAAATATTCATTTGGTTCCATCACTTTAAATGGGTTCAATGCTGTTGCAATAATGTTTTTTTCCGTCAAACCCATTATAAAATCCATGGCAATGATAACAGAAAATAGCCCAAAACTTAGTAGTGTTGTGACAAGAATTAGTTTCACAAGGTTCACACCTTTAATATTCGCTTTAATGTTTATAGTATAAATCATCGTCTAATTCCTAATCCTTCACTAAAGGATAAACAATTGGACTATTTGGATAAAAACAGGACATTTGGGCAATATAACCAATATAACTTTGTTGAAAAGGTGAGGAGGAAGTGGTGTCTATTTTATCAAATTGGCGAAAAAACAAGAATAAAAAAAGGCAAAATGATAATTACCGTCAAGAACTAGATCCGCAGAAACCTGAAAATCAAGTTATTTTAAGGAACATAGATGAGAATATATTCCGTATTAAAGGGGAATTAGGAAATAGTTCAGATTTGGTATTCCGTGATTTTAAGCTCGGCTCACTGAGAGGAACAGCCATTTATATTGATGGTTTGGCGGATAACCAAATGATCAGTGATTTTTTTTTAGAGAGTATTTCAGATAGTAAGGTAGATAGTAATCAAAATTTGTTTGAAGTTCTAATGCGTAAAACGATCGGTCTTGGTAATATTCAAACCATTACAAATTGGAATGAAGTGTTTGATTCATTTCTGTCAGGAAATACATTGTTTTTTTTAGATGGATATAATCGTGCCATTGATGTAGAAACAAAAGGGTGGGAAAAGAGGGCAATCACTGAACCAACCACCCAACTTTCCATTCGGGGGCCAAGGGATTCATTTACCGAAACCATACGCACGAATACAGCCTTAATACGTCGGCGGATAAAAAGTCCTAATTTATGGCTTGAGCCAATGAAAATTGGGACGGTAACACAAACAGATATTGGAATCATGTATATAAAGGGAATAGCCAATGAGAAAATTGTAAAAGAAGTCAAGGAGAGACTAAAACGGATTGATATTGATTCTGTTCTTTCCTCAGGTTATATTGAACAGTTAATTGAAGATCAAACTTGGACCAATTTCCCCACTACATATCATTCAGAACGACCGGATATCGTTGTCTCTCAACTGCTCGAAGGAAGAGTGGCGATATTAGTGGATGGTTCTCCATTTGTAGTTACTGTCCCTGCGTTATTTATTCAATTTTTTCAGTCGCCTGATGATTACTATTCCCGATTTGATATATCTACAGCCATTCGCCTTTTACGTATTTTGTCATTTTTTATTTCATTCATCGGCCCTTCCCTATATATTGCAGCAACGACGTTCCATCAAGAGATGATACCAACTACTCTTCTTATTGCCATTGCCGCCCAACGAGAAGCGGTTCCCTTTCCGGCATTTGTCGAGGCTTTTATCATGGAAGTTACGTTCGAAATATTGAGGGAAGCAGGACTTCGTCTCCCAAGGGCGGTTGGACAGGCTGTATCAATCGTAGGTGCACTTGTTATTGGACAGGCTGCGGTTCAGGCAGGGTTTGTATCACCTGTGATGGTAATTGTTGTATCCATTACGGCCATTGCTAATTTCTCAACGCCTGTTTTTTCAATGGCAATTTCCGCAAGATTATTGCGATTTATACTTATGATTCTTGCCTCGATTTTGGGATTTTATGGACTTTTATTAGGAGTCACTTTTATAATGATTCATTTATGTTCATTAAGGTCTTTTGGCATTCCTTACATGATGCCATTAGCTCCATTTAGTCTTCGTGGTCAACAAGATGTATTTATTCGTTTTCCTATTTGGGCGATGAAAAATAGGCCTAAATTTATTAGTAAGGGTAATTTAGCCCGCACTGGGGAGAACCAAAAACCTGGACCACCTTCACAAGGTCAAGATCAAACGAATAAGGGGGATCAAGGATGAAGAAAAAAATACTGACTACATTAATCATCTTCCTGTTGACCCCTGTTCTCAGCTCTTGCTGGGATCAAAATGAAATGACAAATTTGGCCTTTATCATGGGCTTGGGTATTGATAAAGGAAAAAATAAAAAATATGATGTTTCATTTCAGATCATCCTTCCAAGAAACGTTTCTTCTAGGGAAGGAGGAAACGTATCTCAAGGACCACCCATTACTGTCGTGAAATCTCCTGGGGATACGTTAACAGAAGCATCCAGAAATGTTCATAAAATAGTTGGAAGGCAATTATATTATGCCCATACAAATTTGGTTGTGGTGAGTGATAAAGTTGCCAAAGATAAAAATTTAATGCTTGGAATTTTTGATGCCTTAACAAGGGATCCGGATTTTCGTAGAACAGCCCAAATTGTGATTGCTCAAAAGGTCACAGCAGAAGATATTTTGTCCGCGTTATCAATAACAGAACAAATGCCGGTTAACAAAATAACAAAGCAGATTCAAATTAGTGAAAAGGTATTAGGAAAAGATATAAAAATTGATATTGATAATTTTTTGGATGGAATTATAAGTGAAGAAAGAGAGTCAATAGCAACTGGTTATATAGTTAAAGGGAAGAAGAATTTAATAGGGACCCCAAAAAGCATTGAAAATTCTAAGGTTTCAGCCATCATTATGGCTAACGGATTAGCTGTTTTCAGACAAGGGAAATTAGTAGGATGGATGGATGGTGATAAATCTCGAGGGGTCAACTGGGTAACGAACAAGTTGAAAAATACGGAACTAAATTTGGATTGGGAAGGAAAAAAAAATGTGATTAATTTTGTGCCACTAAGGTCAAGAACTTCTACCTCCGTCCGCTTTATGAACAAAAAACCAATCTTTCAAGTATCAATAAAAACGGAAGGATGGGTCAGTGAGGCAAATGCGCCCATCGATCTGGAAGATCCAAATGAACTGACGAAAATTGGGGGAATCGCGGAAGAATTTATCAAAAATGATATCCGTAGAACTGTGCATGAAGCACAAAAACTAAAAAGTGATATTTTTGGTTTCGGAGAAAAGGTTCATCGTAAAAATCCAAAACTTTGGAAAGAATTAAAAGGAAATTGGAATGAACATTTTGCTGAATCAGATGTAAAAGTGAAAGTAGAGGTATACGTACGACAAGGGGGTGTTCGGACAAACCCATTTTGGGTAGATTTAAAAAAATGAAGTTGACATCATGATTGAAAGTGGGAGGGCAGTAGAAAATGGAGAATGCAAAAATCAATGGATCTCAATTATTTGTTTTAATTGTTTTATTTGAAATGGGGAGCGCCATTCTGTTTAATTTGGGAGGCGAGGCGAAGCAAGATGCTTGGATAGCCATTTTATTAGGTCTATTGGGAGGAATTCTCCTCTTTCTGATTTATTACCGTCTATATAAATTTTTCCCGGACCTCCCTCTTACTAGCTATGCTCAAAAAATCACGGGAAAATGGATTGGGAAAATCATAGGATTCCTCTATATTATTTATTTTTTGTACATCGCTGCCAGGGTGTTGCGCGATTTTGGATCCCTGCTAGTTTCAGCTTTCTATATGACTACCCCCCTTTTTGTCATTAATACACTAATGATGTTAACAATTTTTTATGCGATCCATAAGGGGATTGAAGTCATTGCCAGAGTTGGACAGTTTTATATCATGGTTATATATCTTTTGGCGATTGTGGGATTTATTTTAATTATTTCTTCAGGAGAGATAAATTGGGGAAACCTTTTGCCCATTTATGAAAATGGTTGGAGGCCTATTTTTAAAGCGTTTATTGGACAAACATTAACGTTTCCATTCGGTGAAATGATTGTTTGTACGATGTTGCTCCCATTTGTTAATGATCAGAAAAAAGCAAAGTGGACCTGTTTGGGTGGGATAATATTAGCTGGCATCAATATAACCATTACAGTCATCATCAATATTTCTGTTCTTGGTGTAATACCATTGTCACGCTCCTCCTTTCCTCTTTTAAATACAATTGGGAGGATTGAAATAGCTGAATTTATTCAACGGCTAGATGTTTTTTTTATGATTTATCTAGTGATTGCCGGGTTTTTCAAAGTGACGATTTTTTATTATGCTGCAGTTGCGGGGAGTGCGGATCTTTTTCAATTAAAAAATCAAAGGATTATTACTTATCCAATCGGATTATTAATTTTAATAGCATCTTTAACGATTGCGGAAAGTTATTCCGAACATGTTGAGGAAGGTTTGAAATATGCTCCTTACTTTATACATTGGCCAATGCAAATTATTTTGCCCATTATTCTACTTATTATTGCTTTTATTCGATATAATAAGAAGGGAAGCTCACCATCTGGCGAGCAGGGGAATCAGGGCAATCAGGGCAATTAATTGTATCAAATCCTCGTCTCTAACTGTTGAGAGGAGGATCTTTTTGTCATGATGGATTTTCTTTAAATACCTAAAGTTTAAATCTTTTAGCAAGTATTCTATTTCGCTAATCAAAGAATAATGGTATTTATCCTATTCTTTTTCCAAGGATCAGTAAATCTCTTTCTACACGGTCCAACTCTGCCACTTTCGGCAGATGAGCCCATTTCTCAAAACCATGGCTGTAAAATAACTTTAAACTAGGTTCATTATGGGCAAAAATAAATCCAAGTAAGGTTTTTATATGTAATTTTGGACAGTCATCTATTGCTTTTTGGAGAAGATATTTGCCTAATCGTTTTCCTCGATAATCCGGATGGATATAAATGCTGATTTCAGCTGTAGCCTGATAGGCAGGTCTCCCATAAAACGATTGAAAACTTAGCCATCCACAGATTGTTCCATGTTCCTCTACAACCCAAAGTGGGCGAAATGTTGGTGAGTGTTCATGGAACCATTGAAGTCGATCTTTCACATTAACCGGTTCTGTATCCGCTGTCACCATTCTACTTGCAATGGTGGAATTATAAATATCAATAATGACTGGTAAATCTTCCAGTTTTGCGTCTCTAATTTGGTAATCTTGATACATGGGATCTCTCCTAAAGGAAAAATAAATAAACTTGCTTTTTATGTTAATCGATCCTATTCTTTTCATCAATAAGAAAAATCCTATACAAGGAGAAAAACCTCTTCCTGATCAACATGATCAAGAAAAGGTTTTTCTTGCATTTTTGGAAGTAAAAAGGATACTTCCGCTAATCGTTTCTATGCTAATCCCTTACCAGCGGTGGGCCTTAGCATTAGTCCTTAAGATGATGGAGGATACTGTGCCTCGAGTTTGGCCGTTAACCTGTGACTTTTGATGTTTTGGTCTTGTCCAGGTATGAAGAAACTTCGCTGACTGTGCGTCAATTCCATCTCTGTAGCTCATCCAATCACCTCATCTTAGGATTTTGAAACGATGATATTCAAAAAGAATATCTGTTTTATCTTTTGTTATAAGAAGAAAAAATAAACACTTTTGAACAGTATAAATGAATTTCAAACTTTTATTTTTTTTATTTCGAAATAATATTCAAATTATTTGCATTATTAATAAAAGAGAGATGATCCGTTCATATTAAGGGGGAGTATAGATGGAGATAAATTTTAAAAAATTAACGGAGTGTAGAATAGAAGACATTATAAAGGCATGGAACCGCGGTTTTGAAGGCTATTACATTAAAATCGAAATGACTCCTGATACTTTTTTTCATCGAATGGTCAATGAAGGATTATCCATGAATCTTTCCTTTGTGGCATTTCATGGAAAGGAGCCTGTCGCTATTCTTGTGAATGGGATCCGAACATTAAACGGAAAGAAGATGGCATGGAACGGAGGAACTGGGGTTGCACCGGAATACCGAGGAAAAGGGGTTTCAAGGCTATTAATGGAAGAGGTCCTTAAGATCTATGAAAAAGAGGGGATCGAAGTCGCCACCTTGGAAGCCATTAAAGAAAATGAAAGAGCTATTCGTTTATACAAACGTTTTGGTTATGAAATAGTCGATTCGCTTGTTTTATTAAATGGAACTCGAGAATTTGCCACTAAACTGGACACATCCATTCAGGTAAAAGCCATTCGCCCGGAACAGCTTTCCCAAAAACCGTTTTATCATGAAAATGTACCATGGCAGTGTCAGTGGCAAAGTGTGAAAACTGGTGAGTCTCAAATTTATTATGACAGTGAGAACAATATTCTTGGTTATTGTTTGTACAGAAGAATTTGGAGTAAAGAAGGCAAAGTAGAAAAAGTGATTATCTACCAGCTTGAGCTATTTTGCGAGATACATAGGGAGATCATGGATATGATTCTTTTCAGTATTTCAGGTGAGGTAGGCAATCAAGTGGAATTTATGACAATAAATAGCTCGTTATCGAATCCGGCCATTCAATATTTACAGGCAAACGGTTTTCAAAAAACAACAGAACAGGTGCAAATGGTGAAAAGGATGAATTAGAATGACAAAAATGCTGACACTCTAAGATTACGATCTTTTAAGTGTCAGCATTTCTTTCATGATGATTTATTTACTCTTAAAATGACAATATTAACTCTACGGTTCGATTGTTTATGTTCTTCTGTATCATTTGGATAGAGTGGCTTGAATTCTCCATATCCCACAAACTGCATTCGGTCTTGGGAAATGCCTTTAGAGGCAAAATAGTGAAGGACGCTAACAGCTCTGGCCGAAGAGAGCTCCCAGTTGGATGGAAATTTAGAATTTTTTATTGGTACATTATCTGTATGGCCTTCAATACTTATTGGGTTTGAAACAGTTTTAGCTAAATTCACTAACACATCTAAGGTTGGGTAGGAAGATTCCTTTAAATCGGCTTTCCCTTGATCAAATAAGATGACTTCCTTTAAGGCGATTTCTACACCCCTTTTTGAATCTTGCAAAGTAATAACTGCCTGCAAATTGTTTTCTGTGATAAACTTTTCTAATTTTGATAGTAATTCATCAAGTTCGGCCTGTTCTTTCCTCGCTTCTTCCGAATTTTCCTCAACAGGCTTTTTATCTGCTGGAAGCTGAACAGAAAGACTTGTAGTATGATCAATTTTTGTACCAGTTAGCTCAGACTTAAAGGATTCCATAATCGATCTAAACTTCTCTGCGTCAATAATACTGGATGCAAACAGAACGATAAATAATGCCAATAATAAAGTTAGAATGTCCGCATATGGAATAAGCCAAGATTCATTAATATGTTCTTCATGCTCATCATCAAATCTTCTCCGCTTTTTCCTCATGATTCATCCTCCATTACCATTTCAAGATATTTCCGTTCTTTTGGAGGAAGAGAGGCAGATAATTTCTTTTCCAAGGCACTTGGGGAAACTCCTTTATAAATAGCAAGCAACCCTTCGATGGTTAGAAGCTTCAATTCTTGCTCTCTTTTTGAAATCCGTTTTAATTTGTTTGCCAAAGGGTGCCAAAGTACATACCCGGAAAAAATACCAAATAATGTAGCAATAAAAGCTGCTGAAATGGAATGACCAATTTCGTTTACATCTTCTAAATTTCCGAGTGAGGCAACCAGACCAACGACTGCCCCAAGTACCCCTAAAGTCGGGGCATACGTTCCAGCTTGTGTAAAAAAAATGGGGACAAACTCATCAAGCCCCATTAAAAGGTATTAAAGGCTTTTTTGAAAAAATATTATCACTGGGCAAAATGACATAGAGGTGATGACTTGATGACATCAAAATGGCGCCATCAAGCGATTTTAGGATTGTCGGCATTCCTGTTGACCTTTTTGTTCTCTATTTTTAATAACACTTGGCTAACCGCTTTATTATGGGCAGCTATCGGGTTTTTACTCTTTTTCATATTAGGAAGTGTAATTCGGCTCGTAATCAATCAATCTATTTCGAAACAGCAATTAGATACAAGTGAATTTCTGAAAGTAGAAAAAACTCAAAAAGAGGAGACTCTCGCGAACGATTCCATTGAGAATCCGATGAAAGAAACATCATTTCATGCCGTCCCACTAGATGCTTTACATGGGAGAGAAAAAACGAAAACGGAAGCACCTTGAAAAATGAAAAATAGTAGATTACTAGTATTTTGCACAAAGCAAATCAAGGGGGGATAGGCTTTGAAACCTTTAGTGAATGATCCCATACCTCATTATCCATTATGGAGAAAGTATCGGGAGAATCTTGACTTTGTTTCACAGGATCATTTAGTAAGGCAATACAGTTATTTAGTAGAGCAGATGGCTAATCGTATGAGCTCATGTATTCCTCAGCGAATTATTTCTAAGGAAGATTTAATGGGACTTGGTTATATCGGATTAATCGAAGCGATCAAGAAGTTTGATTACAAAAAGGGATACCAATTTGAGACATTTGGGTTATGGCGCATTAAAGGGGCTATGCTCGATGGCATTCGCAAAATGGATTGGGTGCCTCGCGGTATAAGAGAAAAAGCCAAAAAAATGAATGCCGCTATAAGTCAACTAGAACAAAAATTAATGAGAACACCGACGGAGACAGAATTAAGTCAATTTTTGGAGATGTCCCTAGATGAAGTGGATCAAGTGATGTCTGCTTTAGCGTTATCCACTCTGCTTTCACTGGATGAACCGGTGAACACCAATGATGAAGATAGCAAACAACAAAGTCGTATTGATCAGATTAAGGATGAAACCATCGAATCACAGGAGAAGGAATTGCAAAAATCCGAATTCCGTGAACTGATTGCAGAATGTATCGACAAAATGCCTGAAAAAGAAAGGCTAGTTATCACTTTAATCTATTACGAGGGATTGTCACAAGTGGAAATATCCGAAGTTCTAAATCTGACGAAAGGGAGAATTTCTCAAATTCATTCGAAAGCCATTCTCCGTATGCGAAAGTGTTTAGAAGAAAAAGGATATTCCTTAGATTCATTTATGTAATATTTGATAATCAATCACTGTGGAGTTTTTTAGGTTAATTATTATGAAAATAAAAGATAACTTCACTTAAAATAGTAGATTTTATTTTGAATCCTTTCGCGGAATCATATATAATTTCGGATAGGGAAATACCTTTTTTGGCTTTTCCTTACATTATTACATATGGTTAGGAGTAATAGAATGGAAAAAGTACTTATTTTCGGTCATAAAAATCCGGACACAGATTCTATTTGTTCAGCAATTGCTTATGCAGATTTGAAAAAACAGCTTGGAATGGATGTTGAGCCTGTCCGTCTTGGACAAATTAATGGTGAAACACAATATGCACTAAACCAATTTAATGTAGAAGCACCTCGACTAGTAGAAACAGTGGCAACAGAAGTGAACTCTGTCATTTTAGTTGACCACAATGAGCGTCAGCAAAGTGCGGATGATATTACTGAAGTTCGTATTTTAGAAGTAATTGACCATCACCGTATTGCGAATTTTGAAACGAGTGATCCATTATATTACCGCTGTGAACCAGTTGGCTGTACAGCAACCATTCTAAATAAAATGTATAAAGAACATGGCAAGGAAATTAAGAAAGAGATCGCAGGTCTTATGTTATCTGCAATTATTTCTGATTCTTTGTTATTTAAATCACCAACTTGCACAGAAGAAGATGTTGCTGCGGCTCGTGAGTTGGCAGAAATCGCTGGTGTAGATGCGGAAAAATACGGGCTTGAAATGTTAAAAGCAGGGGCAGATTTAAGCGACAAATCTGTTGCAGAGTTATTGAGCCTTGATGCAAAAGAATTTGATATGGCTGGAAATAAAGTAGAGATTGCTCAGGTAAATGCTGTTGATACAGATGAAATCCTTTCAAGAAAAGAGGAATTAGAAGCTGCCATCAACGAAAAAATTGCCGAAAAAAATCTAGATTTATTCTTATTAGTTGTTACTGATATTTTAAATAATGATTCCATTGGATTAGCTTTAGGTAGCAAAGCAGCTGCCGTAGAAAAGGCATACAACGTTACTTTGACAAATAATACTGCACTACTGAAAGGTGTAGTATCAAGAAAGAAACAAATTGTACCAGTATTAACAGAAGCTTTTACTCAAGGGGTTTAATGGTTTAATGAAAAAATCGTCCATAATCACTACGGTGATTTGGGCGTTTTTTTCCATTCATTTGAAGATCCTCACTTTTTGACTGATGAAGAAAAAATAAACGGTTCAAGCAAATCGTACTTCCCCCTTATGAATATTTCAACTAGTCCCCTGATACCGATTAGGCTTATTCATTTAAACATTCCATGAATTGTCATTATTAATGAATAATTCTATACTTCATTTCACTCTTTATATTTGTACATCAATGTCACACAAAAATGGAGGAAAAAAAGCCTTATTTCTAATTGGAATGAGATGAATGAATAATTATAAAAGCGGAAAAAGAATGGAGGTTTTTTGATGAATCGCTGTGGCTGGGTAAATCAAGATCCGTTGTATATCCATTATCATGATCATGAATGGGGTGTTCCCATATATGATGATCGTTTGTTGTTTGAGTATTTAAACCTTGAAGGGGCACAGGCTGGCCTTAGCTGGTATACCATTTTAAAAAAGCGGGAGAATTACCGGAAGGCTTTCGATAACTTTGATCCAGAAAAAATCGTGATGTATGATGAAAAGAAAGTGGAAGAATTATTAAATAATGAAGGTATTGTTCGAAATAAATTGAAGATTCATGCGGTTATTTCCAATGCAAAAGCTTTTCTAAAGGTAGTTGAGGAGTTTGGATCCTTTCAATCCTATATTTGGTCATTTGTGGATGGAAAGCCGATCATTAATCATTATAAAGAATTAAGTGAGGTCCCGGCTACCACAGAAATAAGCGATAAAATGAGCAAAGAATTAAAAAAACGTGGCTTTAAGTTTGTCGGTTCAACGATTTGTTATGCATTTATGCAAGCTGTTGGGATGGTTAATGATCATCTTGAGTCTTGTGATTTTAAATATACGAATGCAATGAAATAAAGGTCAGAAGATAAAAAGCAAGATTCGACTTGCATTTTATCTTCTTTATTTTATTAACCATTGTGCTTTTGAAATTGAACCATAAATTCACTAAATGCTTTACAAGCTTCATATGGAACGGCATTATACGTTGATGCACGGCATCCGCCAATGGATCGATGTCCATTTACACCAACAAAACCTTCTTTCTTTGCTTCAGACAAAAATTTCTTTTCAAGTTCTTCCGATTGTAAATTAAAAGTAATATTCATCAGTGAACGACTATCAGTGTCAGCGTGGCCGATATAGAATCCATTACTTTGATCAATCACATCGTAAATAAGTTTTGCTTTTTCTTCATTTCGTTTAGCAATTTCTTGGATACCACCTTGTTCCTGAACCCAGCCTAGAACCTCACCAAGCATGTAAATACCGAATGTCGGAGGGGTGTTATATAGGGAGTTGTTATTCACATGGGTGCTGTATTTTAGCATTGTCGGAATATTGGTATTGGCTTGTTCCAACAATTCCTTTCGTATAATCACAACCGTTACACCAGAAGGACCAAGGTTTTTCTGAGCACCAGCATAAATTAAAGCAAATTTGCTCACATCAATTGGCCTTGAAAGAATATCACTGGACATGTCTGCAATTAATGGGACATTTTCAGTGTCAGGAAAAACTTTCCACTGTGTTCCATAAATCGTGTTGTTCGAAGTAATATGTAAATAGGCGTCAGACTGATCGAATATTAGATCAGATAGTTTTGGAATCGTCCGATATTTATCCTCCTTGGTTGACGCAGCTTGATAGACTTCGCCAAACAATTTGGCCTCTTTAAATGCTTTTTCTGACCAAGATCCGGTCATGACATAACTAGCTTTTTTACCACTTTGTAAAAAATTCATAGGAATCATTGAAAATTGAAGACTTGCTCCCCCTTGAAGAAAAAGAATTTCATAATCATCAGGAATCGATAATAATTCTTTCAAACGGGATTTTGCTAGATTATGAACTTCCTCATAAGCAGCACTTCGATGGCTCAATTCCATTACTGACATACCCGTCCCACGAAAATTGACAAGCTCTGCCTGCGCTTTTTCTAGTACAGATAATGGAAGGGCAGAGGGACCAGCATTAAAATTGTACGTCCGTTGAATGTCGAGTTTCATTGTTTTTCTCACTCCCAAAATTTTTTGTTTATATGAATATATCACATTTTTAAAGAATTGCGACAAAATGTTTTAATGCTTTAATAAAAAAAAGCCCAGCACTAAAAAATGCTGGACTGATTTTTACCATCTATTTAAAATTTTTTAATTTGCAGGTCCTTCAAGGAGAAAATCCTTTTTGGGTAAGGTTATAATTTTTCCGCCGATTTGGACGTGAACGGTATCGTTGAAAATGGCTTTAACGATTCCTTTAAGTGAAATCGTGGAATTTACTGAGATTTTTTTCGATTCAGATTGATTGGCCATGTGAATCAACACCTTTCGAATAGATAACCTATATAAATTTACATTATAATATTCGGAAAAATATTTTAATATCCTTCTTTCCCATATAGGTTTTTCAAAAAAATGAAATGCTGCTCACAATCATCATTTAAATGAAATTGAGTAAATAAAAAAGATTATTATAACATGAACTATAGTTCAAGTATGACATGGGATAACAATCAATGTCAATAAAAATGTGAATTATGGTTCATATTTTTTGTTTATGTTATCATTAGGATGAGGTGGTCATATGACAGAGCGTGAAGACCTGCTCGTCGGAAATTTTCCAATAGTTCCTAAGCAGAAAAGGGCACAACAAAAAAGAAATGCTCTTTTAGAAAGTGGAAGAATTTTATTTATTGATAAGGGATATGAACAAACGACGGCAAAAGACATTGCCGCACACGCAGGAGTGGCTACGGGTACCTTTTATCGGTATTTTTCAGACAAACGTCAGCTATTAATGTCCTTATTGGAGGATAAAATAGAAGAATTTTTTCCTCCTGAACCGAGTTGGTCTACGCCTGATCCTGTATCGTTTATAGCTAAGATGTTAGAAGATCATGGAAAACGTTTAAATAAATTCGGGCTTCATAGGGTCCTACAGGAATTATTACCAAAAGATCCTGAATTAGCAGAGGCAATAAGTGAAGCCAGAAGGAAAATTCATTCTAGAATATATTCAGGATTGAAACAAGCATTTGAAAAGGGATGGACTTGGAAAGATTTAGACTTTGATACCGTTTCATGGTCTATCATGACTTTAGTGGAAAATGCTCATGAAAAAGAGGTTCAAGACGGGGGACATGTAGATTATTACCAGTTAGCAAAAGTGATATGTAGGATGGTTTTTCCACCTGAGGTTCATAAAGAATAACGATTTCATAAAAATAAAAAACGAAGGT
>NZ_JAAFZF010000032.1:0-5843 GCF_010614825.1 Neobacillus sedimentimangrovi | reverse complement strand
GTCCATTTAAGAGAAAAATGAACCCAAATTAAAAACCCAAGAATGTTGATTTAACAGCATTCTTGGGTTTTGCTTTTATAAAGATTTCGGCTGAAATACCACTTTCCGGACAGCCCCATTTTCATTTAATCATAGAATTTTTTTATAGATGAACACATGAGTTGTGAAACCAAATAATCATGTTCTCTTCGTTTTTCGACTTCCAGCCTAATATCGTGATTTCGACAATAAACTTTATAGCAGACACCATGGGCACTAAGCAATGCTTTTTCCATTTCATTCGTGTAATTCAATTTTAAATTTTGGATAATAATTCCCTCCTGAATTTTCTTAACAAATTGTTAAGTTGGGATCTATCTTACCATTTCATACGTTCACAAAACAAAGCCGAAATAAAGGTATATCATATCACTACTAAAGCAGATTATGATCCTCGGTTTATTAGCTTATTAATGCTTAAAATAACAGCCAAATCCTCCCAATAAAACCTTGTTTGATAATAGAAGTGCCAATTGTGGTTAATATAAATGGAGAATAAATAATTTAAAACCATATTTTATTGACGATATAGGGTAGGGGGGTATACTATATTAATGTAAGTTAAAATAAGATAAAAAATTTAATGGATTGGAGGAACCGCAAATGGGCAGCTCCATGAAAGAAGTACAACTACCCGTAGCCGGCATGACTTGCGCGGCTTGTGCTAAAAGAATTGAAAAGGGGTTAAATAAATTAGAAGGCGTTCACGACGCAAACGTGAATTTAGCCTTAGAAGAAGCTATTATCAAGTATGATCCAGAATCAATAAATATAGAAGAGTTTGTTAAAAAAATCAATGATCTTGGATATCGGGTTGTGACTGAAAAAACGGAGTTTGACATATTTGGGATGACTTGTGCCGCATGTGTATCAAGAATTGAAAAAGCTCTGAACAAGATGGAAGGTGTAACAAACGCGACAGTCAATTTGGCACTTGAATCAGCAAGAATAGAATACAATCCTTCACAAGTAACCATTCAGGACATGGTGAAAAAAATTGAGAAGCTTGGTTATAAAGCGAAAGTTAAGCAAGAGAAAACAGTGGACATTGCTGATCATCGCCAAAAAGAAATTGAAGAACAAAAAGGGAAATTTATTTTTTCACTAATACTTTCAATCCCGCTTTTGTGGGCGATGGTAAGCCATTTTGAGTTTACCTCCTTTATATATCTTCCAGAAATGTTTATGAATCCATGGGTTCAATGGGCACTGGCAACCCCTGTTCAGTTTATTGTTGGACGACAGTTTTATGTCGGCGCATATAAAGCATTACGAAATGGCAGTGCTAACATGGATGTATTAGTATCTCTTGGAACATCAGCTGCTTATTTTTATAGCGTATATTTATTAATTAGATCCATCGGTACGGATTCGCATATGGTGGAACTTTACTTTGAAACAAGTTCGGTTTTGATTACATTAATCATTTTAGGAAAATTGTTAGAATCTCGAGCGAAAGGACGTTCGTCTGAAGCCATCAAGAAGTTAATGGGTCTTCAGGCAAAGACAGCAACGGTTATTCGTGATGGTAAAGAGATAGAGGTTTCACTCGAAGAAGTTGTGGTAGGGGACCTTATCTATGTTAAACCAGGGGAAAAAGTGCCGGTTGATGGGGAAATCATCGAAGGGCGCTCTGCCATTGATGAGTCCATGTTGACGGGAGAAAGTGTTCCAATTGATAAATCAGTTGGAGATCATGTAATTGGTGCCACCATAAACAAAAACGGCTTTTTAAAAATCAAAGCAACAAAAGTCGGCAAAGATACGGCTTTGGCACAAATCATTAAAGTAGTAGAAGAAGCGCAGGGCTCTAAAGCACCTATTCAACGGCTTGCAGATCGAATTTCAGGGATCTTTGTACCGATTGTCGTCGGAATCGCTGTCATAACTTTCTTGATTTGGTTTATCTGGATTAATCCAGGAAATTTCGCAGAAGCATTGGAAAAAATGATTGCCGTTCTTGTAATAGCTTGTCCTTGTGCTCTAGGTCTGGCCACACCGACTTCCATTATGGCAGGATCCGGTCGTGCTGCAGAAGCCGGGGTATTATTTAAAGGTGGCGAGCATTTAGAGATGACCCATCGAATTAATACGATTGTTTTAGATAAAACAGGAACAGTCACAAATGGGAAACCTGTGTTAACAGATGTTTTTGTATTAGAAAATTTGGATGAGAAATCATTTCTCAAGCTAGTTGGTTCCGCTGAAAAGCAATCCGAACACCCATTAGCCGAAGCCATTGTTAGAGGGATTAAAGAAAAAAATATTTCTCTCACAGATGCATCGGAATTTGAAGCAATTCCAGGGTATGGAATTAAAGCTTTCGTTAATGGGGAAGAAATATTAATTGGTACACGTAAATTAATGAATAAATATGGTGTTTCATTCGAATCCTCCGTAAAAAAAATGGAGGAACTTGAGGAAAGCGGAAAAACAGTAATGCTTGTGGCAATTAACGGGGGATTTGCAGGTATGATTGCCGTAGCTGATACGGTAAAAGAAACATCAAAAGCAGCCATAAAGAAATTAAAGGATATGGGCCTTGAAGTGATTATGATGACCGGTGACAATATCCGAACAGCCAAAGCTATTGCACAAGAAGTGGGGATTGATATTGTCATTGCGGAGGTACTGCCGGAAGGAAAAGCGGAAGAAGTGAAAAAGCTTCAAAAGCTAGGTAAAAGAGTAGCCATGGTGGGGGATGGGATCAATGATGCACCAGCCTTGGCGGTAGCTGATATCGGTATGGCAATCGGAACTGGAACAGACATCGCAATGGAAACGGCGGATATTATCCTAATGCGGGGTGATTTAAATAGTATTTATGATGCTATCTTTATGAGTAAAAAGACAATTCGAAATATTAAACAAAATTTATTCTGGGCATTTAGTTACAATACATTGGGTATTCCAATTGCAGCAATGGGATTTCTTGCACCATGGCTTGCCGGTGCGGCAATGGCCTTCAGTTCAGTATCGGTTGTGTTAAATGCATTAAGACTACAAAAGATTAGGCTTTAATTCATTTCTTTATGAGGGGAAACGACATTGAATATAGGAGGTGAAGATTAAATGAAAAAGTGGGTAATTTCAGCTGTTATATATGTACTTGTCGTGGTTGGTGGATTTACAGCCTATGATGTGTATTTTGCCAAAGATGTGACCAAAAGTAATTCAGTAAGTCAAAAGACTCACGAAACACCTGAACATGGGGAAGTAGCTGGACATGGACATGAATCAGGAGATTCACAGGCTAGTGAAGTGAAGCCATCCCTCTTCTACAAAGATGGATTGATCACCATCACATTAGAAGACCAATACGGAAAACCAGTTGATAATCTTCTAGTAAATCATGAAAAGCTACTACATTTAATTTTAGTAAATGAACATTTAGATCAATACTATCATTTGCATCCTGAAAAAACAGGGAAGGGTAAGTTTGAAATTCCCCATGAATTAGAGGAGGACGACTATAAAGCTTTTATCGATATTCAACCGGAAAAACTTAGTTATCAAGTCAGCCCACTTCCTTTCTCAGTAGGAAAACAAAAGCGATCTCATGATCATCATCCACTCATTGTAGATCAAACATTAACGAAAACAATTGATGGTAAAACAGTGGAATTGTCTGTAAGCTCACTTAAAGCAGGGGAACCCGTTACACTTTTCTTTAAAATGGTTGAGACAACCTTGGAACCTTATTTGGGAGCAACCGGTCATGTTGTCATTTTAGATGAAGAAGCCACAAATTACTTGCACGTTCATCCGATTAATACCGAGAAACCGATTTTTAAAACGGAATTTCATCAGCCAGGGATTTATAAAATTTGGGCTGAATTTAAACAAGAAGGAAAAGTTCGTGTATTTCCATTCATTATCGAAATAAAATAATAGACTTACGATGAGGGTACGAGGCTATGATATAATGAAGCAAAGGAGGCATTGGCATGTCTTTCAATGAAGAAGATGTATTGGATGAATCCTGCTGCGCAACAACAGGAAACCAACGTAAAAGCCATCATTCTACAAAGACGAAGACGAATTTAATAACAAGACTAAATAGGATCGAAGGTCAGATTCGCGGTATTAAAGGCTTAATTGAAAAAGACACATATTGTGATGATGTTATCCACCAAATTGCCTCAACGCAATCGGCTTTAAATAGTGTGGCAAAAATCCTGCTTGAAGGACATTTAAAAAGCTGTGTTGTCGAAAGGATTCAAGAGGGCGATTTGGAGGTTATTGATGAAGTATTAGTTACCATACAAAAGTTAATTAAAAAATAAGGGGGAAACAAATATGGAACATGTAACTTTAAATGTAAAAGGAATGTCTTGTAACCATTGTGTGAAGGCAATTGAAAGCAGTGTAGGAGAACTTGATGGAGTAAAAAATGTCTCCGTTAATCTAGAAAAAGGACAAGTGGAAATTGAATTTGATTCAAGTGTAGTTACTTTAAGTACCATTAAGGAAACTATCGATGACCAAGGTTATGATGTAGAGTAATTAAAAACACTCAGGTGTGCTAGTAGACTGACATAGCGATATAAGACAATAATAAAACACCTTCTTAGGCTATCATTCCTTTGTATTCTATAGGGGATTGGTAGCCTAATTTTTCTTGGATACGTTCTTCGTTATAATGCTTCATATATTGATCTACTCGAGATCTAACTTCCTGTATAGAAATTGAATTGTATTTAACATATTGAAACTCTTCAGATTTAATAGCTGAATGAAAAGATTCAATTACAGCATTATCCCAACAGTTACCTCTCCGTGACATACTACTTATTAAATCTTTTTCTTTTACTAACTGCTGATACGTATAAGATGTATATACACTGCCCTGATCAGAATGAATGATTACTCCTTTTGGATGACCTGTAGCTATCAAGGCTGCTTTCAGCGTATCCATGACTAATGATGTTTGTTGGTGTTCATAAAGTTTATAAGCGATGACCTCATTGTTAAATAAGTCCATAATCGTTGATAAGTATAGTGTAATCGGACCATACTGAATATACGTAATATCGGTTACCCACTTTTCATTCGGTTTTGTTGCTGTAAAATCCCTATTTAGTAGGTTAGGTGCTATAATTACGGTTTCACCCTGTGACTTCCATCTGCGTTTTGGTTTAATACGACATTGTAAATGAAATTTCTGCATAATACGCTGAACCGTATTTCGATTTAATTTTATTTGATACTGTTTTTTTAGAAGTTTGGTAATTTTTCTATGGCCATAACGATATGTAGTATCCTGACAAAGTGTCTTAATCGCTATTTCTATCGCAGTAAGAGGAGCCGCTGGGTTTTTCGCCCATCGATAATAAGTAGATCTAGCCACACCTAATGCCTGTAAAACAGCTGTAACCGTATATTTTCCTCGAAACTTCTCCACTAATCGAAGAACTACTTCTTTTTCAACTCCTTTCTCAGTTCTAAATACTTTTTTAATATTTCATTCTCCATTTTTAACTGTTCAATTTGACTATTCCGTTTATCTTCTTCACTTTTCCATTCTGGTCCATGTCCATAAGAATATTGCTTGCCTATTGGTTGATTTAAACGATAAATTTGATTCTCTCTATACCATTTCATCCAAGTTTTAATTTGGGATACATTCTTTATCCCGTACTTCTCCATTATTTCTCTATTTGAAAGCTCTCCAGTCATCTTATCTTTAATAACTGCCCACTTTACTTCACTTGAATATACGTTTTTGCCCACACAAAAACACCTCCGAATAGTATTTTATTGATTATACCATTTCGAAGGTGTTTTTTATTGTCCCATTTAAC
>NZ_JAAFZF010000031.1:0-36774 GCF_010614825.1 Neobacillus sedimentimangrovi | reverse complement strand
TTACTCTGTATCACCTTCGGCAGAAAGGGCTTTGTTTTGTCATGCAAACTCACCCAGTGATACCTAGCCTCATATGAAGTTCGTGTTCCTCAGACCGGAAGTTTGCCGCTCGCTTCCTTCAGATTCCGCGTCACCACGGACACCCTTGCGTTAAGCTAACTGCTACTTCTGCCTTCGCAGCTCGGGACTTTCACCCTATAGATTACACCCATGCCGGGCGCACATTAAAGAAGCCATCTTTTTCAAAAAGATGGCTTCTATTCTTTTCTTGCGATAAAAAAGATTCGTTCAGAATACTGCTGAGGGGGACTATCTTCAAAATCCGCGTTTATTTCTTGCACTTGAAAGCCTGCTTCGGTTAACCAGCCAGAATATTGCTGAACTGTGAAAGTTCGCTGAACGTGAAATTCATCATAGCGATCATACTTTCCTGTTCCTTCATCCAAAACAAAAAAGGTAAGCTCATGCTCAACACAATTTGAATACTCACCAGGAAAACTATTCCAAATATATGAGATTTTCTCTTCATTCAATGCAAATGTTTCATTCATAAATACTTGGGTAATTTTATAAATGGAATGAACATCAAAAATAAACAGTCCACCCGGCTTTAGGTGCTGGAATACTTTAGCAAAGGTATCTCGGACCTCTTGCTCAGACTCCAGATAATTTAAGGAGTCACAAAAAATCCCCACTACATCAAATAGTCCCAATCCCTCTAATTCCGCCATATTTTGCTGAAAAAATGGGATTGAGAAACCATTCTTTTCACCTTTTGCTTGGGCTACCGCAAGCATATCTGCTGATAAATCAACGCCGGTTACTTGGAAGCCTTCTTTGGCAAAACGAACCGATAACTCTCCTGTTCCACAGGCGAGATCAAGCAAGCTTAGCGGCTGCCTGTTTAGTTGATATTTCTTCAACTTCCTCTTGACAAATTGAACCCATTTATCATATGGGGCGTCTTTCATGAGTTCATCATATAAATAGGCAAATTGTTTGTATGAGCTCATGAATTCAACTCACTCATCACATCTACTTTTGGAGCATCTCCCCATAGCCGTTCCAGATTATAATAGCTTCGCTCATCACGATGGAATACGTGGGCAACAACATCCCCCAAATCAATTAAAACCCACCTTGCTTCATCAAAGCCTTCCATTCTTTTTACATCATAGCCATGTTCAAGGGCTTTCTCCCGTATTTCTCTAGCAATGGCCTGTACTTGCTTATCAGAATTACCATGGCAAATGATAAAATAATCAGCAATCAAGGAAATCCCCTTCATGTTTAGGGCAATAATATCTTCTGCCCGTTTGTCATCAGCAGCTTTTACCGCAATTTTGAGTAATTCCATCAATCAAGCCTCCTGTTTTTTTATTAAATCATTATACATATGAAAGGTTTCAGGATAAACGCGTTGATTTTTTTTCATTAAAAAGTTAATCGTATTTTGAACAGATTTTATCAATGCTCTATCCAAACTTTCCTTTGCAAGTTCCCTGACTTCATCTACTCCTGGAAATTGTCTACCCGGTTCTATATAGTCTGCCAAATAAATAATTTTTTCAAGCAAAGTCATACCAGGTCTCCCTGAGGTATGATAACGGATAGCATCCAGCACTTCCTTGTCAGTAATTCCAGCTTCCTTTTCCACTAGGTATGCCCCAACAGGCGCATGCCATAGTTCTGCATTGTATTCCAGTAAATCTTGGGGAAATGAGTGCGATTTAATAATTTCACGCATTTCCTCTTTCGGACGGAATTTTGCATAATCATGAAAAATGGCTGCCAATTCAGCCTTTTTTTCATCTGCTCCATACAACCTTGCTAACGAAATAGCCGTTTCCATGACACCCAATGTATGCTGATATCGATGCTCGGTTAGTTGTACTTTAACAATTTTTAGTGCTTCTTCACGTTCCATATAAATGATTCTCCTCAATATAATCAATGACCAGTTCAGGTAATAAATACTTTACTGTTTTACCAGTGTTCAATCTTTCTCTAATCATACTTGATGAAACATCAAATAAAGGCACGTCTACATAGAGAATAGGATAATCTGTTTGATGATTATAGGACGGGCGCCTCACACCAACAAATTGAACTAGTTTAATTAATTCTTCAATTTTATGCCATTTTGGCAGATATTCAATCATATCCGCACCAATAATGAAGAAAAATTGGTATCCTTCATATTTTTCATGCAGGATCTTCATTGTATCATACGTGTAGGAAGGACCTTCTCTTTCAAGTTCCAAAGGCTGAATATGAAAAGCTTTGTTATCTTTAATTGCCCGTTCTAGCATTTCAAGCCGATTTTCATTACTTGCAGAACCTGATTTCATTTTATGAGGTGGCTCTTGATTAGGCATGAACCAAACCTCATCAAGATTTAATGAGGATTGAACTTCATTTGCAATGAGTAAATGTCCGTTATGCGGTGGGTCAAATGTTCCACCTAAAATTCCAATCCTCTTCATACCCGTAACCTCCCAGTTTTTACGGCAAAATAATTTGCTTATTTTCCACTGATTCCTTATAAAGTACAATCGTATTACCAATTATTTGCACAATTTCTGCTTTTGTACCTTCCGCAAGCTGCTGTGCCACTACATTTTTATCCTCATCACAGTTTTGCAAGACACTCACTTTTAAAAGCTCTCTCGCCTCAAGTGCATCTGCAATTTGTTTTATCATGTTTTCATTTACTCCGCCTTTACCCACTTGAAAAATCGGATCTAAATGATGGGCTTTAGAACGTAAAAACCTTTTTTGTTTACCTGTTAACATGTATGACCTCCAAGTTGTCTTAATACATTTTCTCTCATTCGTTTTACATCAGGAAAAATACCTGTCCATATTTCAAACGCAAGTGCTCCTTGATAAACGAACATTTCAATTCCATTTTGAATTTGTGCACCATGTTGTTTCGCCATTTGTAAAAACTTTGTTTCCAAAGGATTGTATATAATATCACAAACCATAGACTCCTTTTTTATCTCATTTACAGAAATCGGCAGTTCAGATGTATTTGGCGACATTCCGATGGATGTTGTTTGTACAATTAGATCGTATTCAACCAACTGTTTTCCCGCTTCTTCCAGCGAATAAGCATGGGAGACTACCGAATATGGACACTCTTTTATAAGGCTTAAGGCATTATTTGGCGTTCGATTAGCAATATCGAGCGTTAAAGGCTTTTCTTTAGCTAAAGTAAAATAAATGGCTCTAGCCGCTCCACCAGCTCCGATCACTAGAACCTTTTTTCCTTTTATTGATGGATAGCAAGCTGTTAATCCTTTGAGAAAACCTGGTCCGTCTGTATTATAGCCAATCAGTTTTCCTCCTTGATTGACCACCGTATTAACGGCCCCTATGCTTTTAGCTAAAGGATCTACTTCATCAAGGAAGGGAATAATGGAACTTTTATGTGGCACCGTCACATTAAATCCCCCTACCCCGATGGCTCTTAAGCCTTTAACTGCATCTTCCAGATCTTCAGCGCGAACCTGAAACGGAAGATAATGCGCATCAATTTGATAATATGAAAATAAATCATTATGCATTAATGGAGACATGGAATGTCCAATTGGGTTCCCTAAAACGGCAAATAGCTTTTTCACTTTTTCTCCCCACCCAAGATTCATTGATTTATATTAACGATTTTCGAATCATTGCTTGGACTCCTTTTGGAACATAGGCAATTAATTTTGCACCAGGTTCATTTACTGTAATCCATCCAAGTCCTGAGAATACAATATCCGTTTTTGCTTCTTTGACAATGAACTCTTGCTTTACAAATTCCGGAAAAGAATCGATATGTTCCTTCCTCGGCGGCGTCAACATATCACCGACATGTTTTTTGTAAAGCTCATCTGCATTTTCTGTTTTTGTACGATGAATATGTAACTCATTCGAAAAATAACATACAAAGGACCTTCTTGGGGACGAGCCTCCATTCACATAATCAAACCGAGCCAAACCGCCGAAAAATAAAGTTTGTCCTTCATTTAATTGAAAAACCTTTGGCTTAATTTCTTTTTTTGGCGTAATTAACTTTAAATCCTTTTTATCCACAAAGTGGGCCATTTGATGATGGTTAATAATACCTGGAGTATCTATTAAAGATTTTTCGTCATCAAGAGGTATTTTAATAATGTCTAGTGTTGTCCCCGGAAAATGAGAAGTAGTAATAATATCTCCTTCTCCAGTCACTTCTTTAATAATTCTATTAATAAAGGACGACTTTCCTACATTTGTACAACCTACAACATAAACATCTTTTCCATCTCTAATTTCATCAATAGCCGCAGCAGTTTCTTTAATATTCCATCCTTTTGCAGCACTAACAAGAAAAACTTCCTCCGGCCTTAATCCAAGTTCTCTTGACTGTTGTTTCATCCAGTTGATCAATTTGTTATGTTTTACTGATTTAGGCAATAGGTCGACTTTATTACCAACAAGAATTACTTTGTTATGCCCAACAAATCGATGTAGTCCTGGTAGCCAGCTACCGTTAAAATCAAAAATATCGACGATCATAACAATTAAAGCATCTGTTTTTCCAAGTCCATTTAATATTTTTAAGAAATCATCGTCAGTTAAACTAACATCTTGAACTTCATTATAATGCTTTAATCGAAAGCATCTTTGACAAATAATTGTTTCTTTTTCTAATGCGGAGGATGGGGCATATCCTAGTCCCTCTGGGTTTTCCGTTTGAACCTTTACTCCGCAGCCGATACAAATATGATGTTGGTCAGTCACTACATTACTCCTCCCATTGTAATAATCCTTTTTTCTTGAACCAATTCATAATCCTCCGTTCTACAAAACGGTTAAATTTAGTAAAAAAACCATCAGTTTGAGCAACTGGGACTACTAATATAGTATGAAATCCAGAGCGGTTTCCTCCAAGTACATCAGTCAATAGCTGATCCCCAATGACTACAGCTTCCTCTTTTTTTATTCCCATTTGGAATAGGGCTTTGTTAAAAGCTCTGCTTAGAGGTTTTCTGGCTTGAAAAATATAAGGAATATCAAGTGGAGCAGCAAATGCTTTCACCCTGTCTTCATTATTATTAGAAACAATAGTGACCAGAATCTGATGTTTTTTCATCTCTTCAAACCATTGAATCAGTGCAGGTGTAGCACTAGGACGATCCCATTCAACCAAAGTATTGTCCAAATCTGTAATAATTCCTTTTATTCCTCTAGATTTTAATTGTTCCGGTTTTATATCAAGAATACTTTTTACATGTTCATCCGGTAAAAATTGTTTTAACACTTATGGACACCTCATTAATGGACTTCTCTTTACTTGTACAATCATAACCAATTTCAATCTATGTTTCAAAAGAAATGTGGAAGCATTTTTAGTGAAATATACTATTATTATTGTTTTCAATTTTCGACAATACATGAAATTCCAAATACATAACTCTCTCCAATATTTACGACTTACTTAGAAAAATCCCCATTTACAAAAAATATTTTTCGACAAACATCTACTCTATTGACACTTGTGGATAAAATTATTAACATTATACCCATTGAATCCTGTGCTTTTCCATAGTTTGTGAACAATATAATCACAGGTTATCCACTGGAAGATGTGGATATTTAGAACAGTTGTTCTACAGGAATAAATTTGGTAGATTTAGGTTACACCAATTGAACGTATCATTATATGAGTCCTTTATACACCTTAGAACACTTTATTATAATCGGAGGTGGAAATTGACGTGCGCAGACTGTCCGACGAATTATTAATTGAATCTTATTTTAAAGCAAGGGAACTTAACTTAAGCCCTGAATTTATCAGCCTGATTGAATCTGAAATTCGCCGTCGTTCTCTTATCACCAAAATAAAAAAATCATCTTAACCATCTCTCGCCCTATAAAAAGGGCTTTTCTTTTTCTTAGTTTAAAAAACGGTGTGAATGCACGCCTCGGTTCCTTTATTTTCGATGAAGAACCCCTATTTTTTCTCCTACCTTGAGTTCTCTTGGCATATTCAGACTTTCTGGATTAAAAATATTTCTCTCGAACAACAGTACTACCGTAGAACCAAATGTAAAGTAGGCCATTTCTTCACCTTTTTCTAATAACGAGCCCTTATGGATAGTTTCGATGGAATTGACAAACATAGCGCCGACCTTCACAATTGCCACATGTCCAAACTCTGTCTCAACCTCGGTAATAACCCGATAATTTTTTGCCAACGTTCTAACACCATATTTTAAGCCCCATTTATTCACAGGGTATGATTTTCGGCCAAGTGTCCACTGTTTTTTAACCGTGCCGGAAACCGGACTATGGATGCGATGATAGTGGCTTGGACTTAAATAAAGAATTAAATAAGATCCATGTAAATATTTTTCCATTACTTGCCGATCACCAAGCATCTCTTCGACCGAATAAGTTTTACCTTTGACGATCATTTCGCTATTTTCACTTATTGTCCCCATGTCTTCAAGAACAGCATCAACAGGACTGACAACCGTGTTATACGATTTATCAATGGTTCTGGCTTCCTTTTTAAGCTTTCTAATGAACAGTTCATGGAGGGTCTGAAACTCATGAAGCTCTTTTTCCATCTCTGCTTTGTTTATACGGTAAACTCTTACGAAGGATGGAACTATGAATCGGCTGGACCTAGATTTGGCGAATCTTTTTAACAAGGCGGATGACCATTTTCCATTCGTTAACTCAATCAATAGTCGGTATAGTATTTGTATCATTGGAACAGTCCTCCCAAATAGTGTAAAAATACTCTTTACGAACAGACATAAAAACACTAAAATTAAATATTATAGTGTAAAATGCTAGAAAATATATTCCTTTGGCTAAAGAAAAGGAGTGATATACCAATAATGTTTTTATTAGATGTCTTAGATCAGACTATCAAAAAATTAAAATCTCAAACAGCCAATGTTATTACTTTAATGAACTTATCATTAGGTGGATTTGCCATCATTTTTGGTATCCATGGAAATCTTCGGCTAAGCTTGTTGCTTATTTTTATTGCTGCACTTGCCGACCGGTTTGACGGTATGATTGCACGTAAATTTAATATTGAATCAGAGCTTGGGAAACAATTGGATTCCATGAGTGATATTATATCATTTGGTGTAGCTCCCGCACTATTACTTTATCAAGGTATTCTGTATGAATTTGGTGGACCGGGTTTATTTTTCACTGTTTTTTATATTGGTTGCGGTGCCTTTAGACTTGCTCGATTTAACATTACAGAAAGTAACGGCTACTTTACTGGTTTACCAATCACTGCCGCAGGATGTTTAGCCACTTTAAGCTACTTGGCCATTCCTTATATCCCATCTCATACTTTCTTATTTATCATCATCATACTTTCATTCCTTATGGTCAGTACTTTTAAAATTAGAAAAGTATAAACTTCAAAACTTTACTCTTCCCAATATGATTCATTTCAAAGTGACTTACTTTTGCAACAGAAAAGTAAGTCATTTTATTATCCTATTACTTCATATTATTTTATTTGTTCTGGACAGACACAATTTCCCGTTTTATTCATACGAATTAATTATAGGCTAAAGTCCAATTAGAACGGGGTGGATAAGGATGTCTGGAATCTTAACGGCTCTTGGATATTTAATTAAAGAGTTTTTATTTCTTGTTTCATTCGTAAAGAATAATGCTTTCCCCCAACCCCTATCCGCTGCTGATGAACGTAAGTATTTAAAATTAATGGCAGAAGGGGATCCCCATGCACGAAATATGCTCATTGAACACAATTTACGACTTGTTGCACATATCGTGAAAAAATTTGAAAATACAGGAGAAGATTCAGAAGATTTGATTTCCATCGGGACAATTGGATTAATTAAAGCAATAGAAAGCTATTCCGAGGGGAAAGGAACAAAGTTAGCCACCTATGCGGCAAGATGTATTGAAAACGAAATACTTATGCACCTCCGAGCATTAAAGAAAACAAAAAAAGATGTTTCCTTACACGATCCGATAGGCCAGGATAAAGAAGGTAATGAAATTTCCTTAATTGATGTTTTAAAATCTGAATCAGAGGATGTTATCGATACCATACAGCTAAACATGGAACTTGAGAAAATTAAAAAATATATTGAAGTCCTTGACAGCAGGGAAAAAGAAGTTATAATTAGTCGCTTTGGCCTCGATTTACAGAAAGAAAAAACTCAGCGGGAAATCGCAAAAGAACTAGGGATTTCACGTAGCTATGTTTCAAGAATTGAAAAACGTGCATTAATGAAAATGTTTCATGAATTTTACCGAGCGGAAAAAGAAAAAAAGAAGAAAAGTTAATAGAAAAGCGGAAGCGCCCTGGTTAGCGGCGTATGACCTCCTCCCAAAAGCTATCGCTTTCGGTCGTGCGATGTCAATGCTGACGAAGCCTTCCTTGTGGTGGTCTCTGACTGAGATAAAGGAAACACGTAGAGCGAAAGCGATTCGATGTTGACTTATCGTAGGGAGGAGACCGAAGGCGTCTCGCCGCTAGGGCGCTGGAGCTAGACATTTCTCAAAGTCAAATATATATTTTCTTATCTTACTGGAAAAGCGGAAGCCACCTGCTCAGCGGCGTATGGCCTCCTCCCAAAAGCTATCGCTTTCGGTCGTGCGATGTCAATGCTGACGAAGCCTTCCTTGTGGTGGTCTCTGACTGAGATAAAGGAAACACGTAGAGCGAAAGCGATTCGATGTTGACTTATCGTAGGGAGGAGACCGAAGGCGTCTCGCCGCTAGGGCACTGGAGCTAGACATTTCTCGAAGTCAAATATATATTTTCTTATCTTACTGGAAAAGCGGAAGCCACCTGCTCAGCAGCGTATGGCCTCCTCCCAAAAGCTACCGCTTTCGGTCGTGCGATGATGATGCTGACGAAGCCTTCCTTATGGTGCTCTTCAACTGAGATAAAGGAAACACGAAGAGTGAAAGCGATTCGATGTTAACTTATCGTAGGATGAAGAGTGAAGGACACTAGCTGCTAGGGGCAGGAGCTAAACACTTTTAAAGGCAAAAAAAGGCATGAATCCAGTACAATACTGAACTCATGCCTTGGCTACAGCCTAATTTTCCGTATCTTACATGTTCGATTCATTACTTCTGCTCTTTTTTACCGTTATTCAACAGTTGATTCCATGTTTTCCCACCATCAGATGATTCATATAAATCATTTTTATAAGTTGTAAATGCCATTTGATTTTGATTTTTAGGATTAATAGATAAGTAAGTTATTGGATTATCGTAATCAAGGTATGGAATGGATAGAGAGACTTGTTCTTTTGTTAAAGGATTCATTTTTTTTAATAAGATTTTTTCATTTTCAACACTTGAATAAAGAATCCAGTCCCCCGAAAATGTTAATGCTGTGACCATTAAGGGATCTGTAACAAGCTTCATAGTGTTCCCGTTATCATTCGAATAATAAATCCCTGTGCGGGTAGCCATTGCCATAATATCCCCGTTTTTTGGCTGTACCGCAATCATCCCCATTGAATCGGCACGAAAATCCTTGAACTCACTTTTTTTCCATGTCTTCCCTTTATCTTTAGAATAGTTCACACCTGCACTCAGGCCTTGTTTTGGCTTTTCACTTATGACATATATTGTCTCACCAGAATAATCTGCAGCCATGAAGGCAAAATTCGTTTCTCCATAGAAGGCTAATTTTTCAAGGGTCTCCCCTTTATTTTCACTTAGAACTAAACCAAGAGGATCTTTAAGGCCTGTCCCATTTTGTGGATGTCCGCTCGAAATAAAACCATTTTCCAATGCCTGAAATCCCATAAATTTATGAGTATTGACCGTTGTTTCTGTCCATTGACCCTGCTTATACATTTTCAAACCGTCATTTGTGGCCAAGTATAGGGCATTATCATTACCAGGATACCCCAACCCAAAGATTCGGCTAATGTTTAAAGAGTTTGATTCTTTAATATCAAACTTCGGTAGAGCCACATTTTTTTCTTGTTCTTTTTGGAGATCTTCGCTCTTATTAGAACAACCGGTAGTCACGGTAATGAGTAATATGAAAAACATTAACCAAAAATATTTTAGATCCTTCAATGAATACTTCCTCCTAAAAATGCCTTATCCCTCCAACTTATACTCTTTTATAGAGAAATTGTCAAATATTTGGCATAATAATATACTAAGGAATGTCATTTTGATCAAAATGTCAACTCCTACCATAATGTCATAATTGATTATTTAAAAAAACAGAAGTAATAGGCATTAAAAAAGCATCAATCCACAATAGACTGGATCAATGCTTTTTATTAGGCTAGAAATATTATGTCAACATTGAATAGGCGCTAAGCAAGGTGCTTACGCTTTTCTATTTACACTTCAGCACTAATCTCAGCTGAAATAACACATCCAATTGCACCTGTAATAATGAAAGCCATCGCAATCATAAACATGGTCTCCACCCCTTAGATAATCCTATTTCTAAATACAATTTATCATATAAAAACCGTTATTATCTTTAGGAATTTTGAACATTATGTTAACATTTTGGATGCTTTATTCTTAGATAATAAAATCAGCGTTAATAGTAATTTTTCATCAGCTAATCCGACATTCACATGACTAAGTAGTATCCTTCAAATCCCAAATATCTGCTCCTCGTTTTTGTATGAAAAAAATCATTTTTCTATCCCCTTTCTTTGCAATAATTTGATCATTTCGTTTAAAACATTACATGATCCGGTACATCGATATTTGGCGGTCTTTGTTTTTCTCGTAGATTTGCTCGACCATTTCCTGTCTAACTGCCTCTTCAAGACTTACTTCACGCCTTTTCACAGTGATGGTGAAAAATAAAATATTTAAGGTCATTTTTAAACACCTCCTTTTAACAACATCTTCAATTTATGCAAAACATATCCATTTAGCGAGTAAAAAAGGCATAAAAAAGCCGCAAGAAGTCATCCCCTTGCGGCCATATCAGAAAATCTGACACAAAAAAGCCACAGGGCACCATTCTCCCTGCGGCATGGATATGTAAGCATATAATAAAAATTAAGCAATCCATTCCAATCTGGTCGAATGTGTGTTATTAAAATATAAAGTTTTCATTGCACTTGTATAAATTAATAACATTACCTTCAACCCCCTTGGAATTTTTTACTTACTAAGGTAAGTATATCCACAATGATAAAATTTGTAAACCATTTTTTCAGAAATTTTTTAAGAAATGAAAAACCCGCTACCTCTTCTTCGAATGTTTTTTCCACACAAAATCAAGGAAAATACACGTTAAATGATAGGTACATAATTAAAGGTAACAGAGACAAATGAAAGTTTCACATGGTCCCTGTTACCTTTTACTCGTTATTCTAGTGCTTGAGTTAAATCTTCAATTAGGTCTTGAACATCTTCAAGTCCTACTGAGATACGAATGAGTCCGTCACTGATTCCAAGTTCTGCTCTTCTTTCAGCAGGTATGGAAGCATGGGTCATTCTTGCCGGTACGGAAATTAGGCTTTCAACCGCCCCTAAACTTTCAGCCAAAGTAAAATATTTTATTTTACTTAGAACTTGGTCGGCAATTTCTGCACTTCCAACATCAAAAGAGACCATACCGCCAAAGCCTCTTGCCTGTTTCTTGGCAATATCATGGTTCGGGTGTGTTTCCAATCCCGGATAGTACACCTTTTTCACCTTCGGATGCCCTTGGAGGAATTCTACAATCGCCTTCGTATTCGCTTCTGTTTCTTCCATTCGAATTCCGAGTGTCTTTATTCCTCTAATCAGTAACCATGAATCTTGCGGTCCTAAAACTCCTCCTGTGGAATTTTGGATAAAATGAAGATCTTGAGCAAGCTTGTCGCTATTAACTACAACCAGCCCGGCTACCACATCACTGTGTCCCCCAATATATTTTGTAGCACTATGAAGGACGATATCTGCGCCCAATTCAATTGGATTTTGCCAATATGGAGTTGAAAAAGTGTTATCAACAATTGTTAACAGATTATGTTCTTTTGCCAATTTAGATGCCGCTTCAATATCCGTAACTTTTAACAATGGATTTGTCGGAGTTTCCAAGTAAATAGCTTTTGTATTAGGCCTGATTTGACTCTTGATATTTTCTATATTACTCGTATCAACAAATGTTGACTCAATTCCAAAACGATTAAGCACCTTTGTCATCACACGGTATGTACCACCGTATACATCATCCGTCAGAATCACATGGTCACCGCTGTTAAACAACATGATTACTGCAGTAATAGCCGCCATTCCAGAACCAAAGGCGAAACCGGCAGTACCACCCTCAATATCTTTAATCAGCTCCTCCAACGCATGCCTTGTTGGATTCCCTGTTCTTGAATACTCAAATCCCTTATGGCCGCCAACACCCTCCTGCTTATATGTGCTGACCTGATATATAGGGAAAGACACTGCACCAGTTGCCGGATCTTCACTGATACCACCATGAATCAATTTCGTTTTTCTTCTCATTTATATCCCACCTTCAAAAATCTTTTTGCTTAAGTAACGCTCACTACCATCAGGGAATACCACTACAATATTAGTACCTGATTTAGCTGTCTCAGCCTCTTTTAATGCTGCATAAAAAGCGGCACCTGAAGAACTACCCACAAGCAGACCTTCCTTAGCGGCAAGTTCTTTTACATAAAAGAAAGCATCTTTATCCAAAACAGTATGGATGGCATCAAAATAGGAAGGATCCATAAATGGGGGCAAAAATTCCATTCCAATACCTTCTGTTTTATGCGGACCTGGCTCCCCACCATTTAAAATGGAACCTTCAGGCTCCACGATAACCGTTTTGATCTCCTTGTTTTGCTCTTTTAAATAGCGGGCCGTACCCATAAATGTACCACCTGACCCAGCACCGGCCACAAATATATGAAGTTGCCCATCCAACTGTTCCCATAGTTCCGGACCAAGTGTTTTATAATAAGTTTCTGGATTAGCTGGATTTGCAAATTGTTGTGGACAATAGGAACCAGGAATTTCTTGAAGAAGCTCCTTTGCTTTCTCAATGGCACCTTTGATTCCTTTTTCCGTTGGTGTATGGACAATTTTGGCGCCAAGAGCTTTCATAATTTCCTGCTTTTCCATACTAAACTTTTCCGGAATACAGAAAATTACCTGTATTCCTTTATTTATAGCGGCAAGTGCCAAGCCTATACCTGTATTTCCTGCAGTTGGTTCAATAATGGTTCCACCTTTTTTCAATTTACCACTAGCAAATGCTTCATGTAGCAATTCCATACCAAGCCGGTCTTTGACACTTCCACCCGGATTCATAAATTCCAGTTTTGCGAATAAGCGAACGCCTTCAGGTAAAGAAAACTGAGTAATTTCAACTAATGGTGTATGCCCAATTAATTCGTGGACGTTTTTATAAACCTTCATTTTTTCACTCCTATTAGGCCGTTGATTTGCACTTTAATCAACAATGGACATATTTAGATTCGATCCATTATTGATTGTCAGTACTCAATGCTGCAACCATTTTCATGACCAAAGTGGCGGAATTAGTAGCTGCTTTATCAATAAACTGATCAAATGAGATCTCTGATTCCTTACCGGCGATGTCTGAGAGCGAACGGATAATTACAAATGGTACTTCAAAACGATGGGCTACCTGAGCAATAGCTGCTGCTTCCATTTCCACTGCTTGTAAATCGTTAAATTTTGTCCGGATATATTCTACCCGTTCAGCATTTTCCATAAAGGAATCGCCTGTGGCAATTAATCCTCTTACGACTTTAAAATTATCCAATTCCTTTGCAGCCTTTTCAGCTACAGTTAATAATTTCTCGTCTGCCAGGAAGGCTGCTGGAAGCTGTGGTACCTGACCATATTCATAACCAAATGCAGTTACATCAACATCGTGGTGACGGACTTCTGTCGATATAACGGCATCTCCAACATTTAAATCTGGATTTAATCCACCAGCTGATCCTGTATTAATGATGCAATCAGGCTTATATTTTTCAAGCAAAATAGTGGTAGACATGGCTGCGTTTACTTTTCCAATTCCTGAACGTAATAAAATGACATCAGTACCATGCATCTTACCAAACGTGAATTCACAGCCCGCCACTGTTTCTTGCGTTTTATTTTCAATATGTTCGCGTAATAACGTAACTTCTTCTTCCATTGCTCCAATTATAGCAATTTTCATTTTTCCCTCTCTCCTACCATTTACAAAGTTCTTTGTTGCATAACGATTTCTTCCTATTATTTTCCTCAGTTTCTTCTATCGTATCCGCAACTCTCATTGTACCATCATTTCATTCATACTTTCCAACATCGAGTTACAAGAATGTATCAAAATCTCTATAAGTATACTATGAATTATTAATGAAGATTGTTTCAAAATAAATAGGACGGCGCTCGATAAGAGCACTGTCCTATTTTCATTCGCTATCTTTGAATTTCAGCTATTTCTTCCACTTTCGTCGGCATCCAACCTTCATTGTCTACCCACGTGATATAAACTTTATACTTTAATGATTTGTCTTTAGAAGCCACTGTTCCAATTGAAGAATTAGCCGTTGTTCGATCCCTACCAAGCCAATAAACGGTCATATTACTTTGGTCTAAACCTGTAGCATATGAAATGGCATTTAACATTTCCTGCCAGTCAACAGAAGATTTATCATATACGGCTGTATGCTCTCCCGTTTGGGTTGTCCCAACTGGTTTCCATGAAGGGTTAACAATTGTTCTTATAACGTTGGAGGTGCTGCCTCCTTCAGTAATCACTGCCTGAGATTCATCCGCTTGTTCAGATACAGAGGCTCCCTCTTCCTGTTCCTCCTCTAAGTTAGCAGCTTCCTCTTTAGAGGACTCTTCTACCTTTTCATCTTCCTTTTCCTCTGTTTCCTCTTTCTTTTCTTTATTTTTTGTCGCTGTCTTGTGCTCGGTTTTTGGAGTTGCCTCCTGTGTAGTAGCTTTTTCATCATTGCCAGTTGCAAAAATATTATAGGCTACGATTATGATTAATGTGAGAACAATTACAATCAAACTATTTAAGATCAAATTCGTTTTCCTTCTTTTAGCACGATACAATGAACGTGAGTTCTTCTGAAAATCAATATTCAAAATAAACACTCCTTCCTTCGATCAGGCTGTGAATATTTTAACATGATTTCAAAAGAACTTGAAGGAATTTTCCTTATAGGCCTGGTTTAATCGAGTTCATACAGCATTTTAACCATGTCCGCAAATAATAGATTGACCGTGTTTCCTGTTTCTTTTACATCTAAATTCACTACCACTAAAGCATATTTCGGGTTTTCAAAAGGGAAATAGCCAGCAAACCACTTATTATGTAGCTGCTTTCCGTCCTCATATTTTCCCGTTTCAGCGGTACCGGACTTTCCTGCAACTGAATAAGGAAGAGTACTTAATGCTCTCCCAGTACCATTTGGATTTAAAACAACCTCACGTAGTAATTTTTGCAATTTCATAGCTGTATAGGGAGAAATGGAATCCCCTGATAAATTTTTTTCAGGAAATTCAACCATTGTCGTACCATTTTTATATTGAATTTTAGAAACGGCTCTTACCATTTCCTTTTGACCGCCTCTGGCAATTGTTGCCATCATATTTGCTACAGCTAATGGTGTCGCTCTCACCTCATGCTGTCCAATCCCTGACATAGCTACGAAATTAGCATCCTTTTTAGTTTCATCAGATAAAAATACTCGTCCTTTATCCTCATTTGGAAACTGTCTGAAGTCATCGGTATGATAAACTTCTCCCTTCCAGCCGACTGATCCGATCAATGATAGTTTTTCTGCATATTCTTCCAAAATGGATGGGTCTTTTTTTTGCAATTCTTTTGCTAACTCACCAAAAGTTCGGTTACAACTTCTAGCAAAGCTTTCGGTAAAATTTAGTTTCCCATGATTATACTTTCGTTCAGGTTTTCCATTAATTTTTTTCGTACAATCAAAAATTCGGGTTGGATCATCCAAATTATGCTCAATGGCCGCAGCTGCGACAACTGTTTTAAAAACAGATCCCATAATTTCCTGTTTTAACATTCTATTTGTAATACCAGATCCTTCATAGGGATTCTTTTTATTGATTTTCGGCCGAGAAACCATGGCCAAGACACTATTATCTTCAATATTAAGAAGAACAAGTCCGCCTTTTTTAATCTGGTATTGATCCACTAATTCCTCCGCCTTCTGTTGAATCGTTTGATCAATAGTTGTTCGAACGTTTACTGGATAAAACGGGTTAGCCGGATCAACATATTTTACATTAATCCCAAATAATGGAGCACCACCTCCATCAACATGATAAACTAGCTTGGATGGTCCTTCCGGTAAGAGAAATTCATCAAAACTTTCCTCAAGCCCAGATACCCCAACCTGTGTTTTTTCTGGTAATTCTTTTTCCGGATAACGTTTTTTAAGCAATGTTGCATTTTCTCCAGTTAAACCAATTAACTGTTCGGCAGGAACACTAACCCGTTCGAATTTTTTTTCCACTGCAAAAACACCTGGTATTTTTAAAGCATTGATTCTCTCCATTTGAGAAGTAGTTAATTCAATAGGGTCCGGTTCACCGAATGCAAATGGCTTTTTCGCATTTTCAACAGCATTTCGAAGAGCTTGGATCGAAATCCCCGCTATTTCGGCCACCTTTTCTGCGTCCCAATCTATTTTCTTTAAAAAAGGGAACAATACAAGCACACGTAGCTTTTTATGCGTAAGTAGCTCACCATTACGGTCAAGAAAATCCCCTCTGCCGCTATCTATGACTAATTCCTGAGTTCTTTGCTTCACACTTTCTTCAAGTAAATTTACATTATGTTTTGAAAAAGATTCAGTGTCCAACAATTGAATTTGAACTAATCGAGCAATAAGTAGCAATAAACAAACTATACATAATATGAGCCAGCCTACGGTTCTTTTTCTCCACATAAAAAACACCTCGTCAAAAGTGTTGACGAGGTGGATGTATTTCAAACGATAATACATAAATTTTGGATTATTTAATGCTCACAATACGAACATTCATCTCTCCGCCTGGAGTTTGAACAGTAACTTCATCGCCTACTTTTTTACCTAACAGGCTTTTGGCAATCGGAGAATCATTGGAAATTTTTCCTTCAAACGGATCTGCTTCCGCACTTCCAACAATAGTATACGTCTCTTCCTCTCCATCCGGAAGTTCCACAAATGTAACTGAGGAACCAAGTGTGACCGTATCACCAAGCATTTCGCCTTCATCAATAATCTTCGCATTACGAATCATATTTTCCAATGTTGTAATTCTGCCTTCCACAAAGGCTTGCTCTTCTTTTGCGGAATCATACTCAGAGTTTTCTGATAAATCACCAAAACTTCTGGCAATCTTAATTCTCTCTACTACCTCTTTCCGTTTAACGGTTTTTAAGTATTCAAGCTCCTGTTCCAATTTTTCTTTTCCTGCTTGTGTCATTGGGAATATTTTCTCTGTAGACAAAACCCTCACTCCTTCTAGTCTTCACAACCCCCATAGATTGTGTATGAATAATATGTAATAAGTGTGCCTAATACAAATAAGTAGGAGCGCGTCCTATAAATAGGGCGCGCAAACTTTTTCATTATCTTTTGCTATTGTTTCATAAAATTACTTTTTGTTCAAGAATTGTTTGAATTTTAGTGACCATTAAATCAATAGCAACAAAATTTTGTCCGCCTTCCGGAATAATAATATCCGCGTAGCGCTTTGTTGGTTCAATAAATTGATTATGCATCGGACGTACAACATTAACATATTGATCAATGACAGAATCCAAAGTGCGTCCACGTTCCTGAATATCCCTTTGTAGGCGACGGATAATTCTAATGTCAGCATCCGTATCCACAAATACCTTGATATCCATCAACTCACGAAGACGCTTGTCCTCAAGAACCAAAATCCCCTCTACAATTATAACATCCTTTGGTTCCACGTGAATGATTTGATCCGAACGCGTATGAAGAGCATAATCATAAACAGGTTTTTCAATCGGTTCATATCTTAAAAGTTTCTCAATGTGTTCGATCAACAAATCATTATCAAAGGCCAACGGATGGTCATAATTCGTTTTTAAGCGTTCTTCAAACGGCAAATGACTTTGGTCCTTATAATAAAAGTCCTGTTCAATCACTAAAATGGAATGATCTTTAAATCTTTCATAAATCGCTTTTGTTACACTGGTTTTCCCCGACCCGGAACCGCCGGTTACACCAATTACAACCGGTTTGCGCATTAAGTTAGTTCTCCTTTCGCATCATGTTGTTTGGATAAACCGGTTTGTCCAGTTTAAAACGTACAATTTGAAGTGGATGTCTTGCTGCATCCAGTTCATTCCCTTTTTCATCCCAAATTTTATCAATCACATGGGTAAAGTTCTGAATTTCTGGTCCAAAGAACTCGACTTCATCTCCCGGTTTAAAATGGTTGCGCTGCTGCAAAGTAACCATTTGTGTTTCTTTATCATAATCCAATACTAGCCCAACAAATTCAAAGCTAGTTTTTTTGCTATGATTACCAAACATTTGCTCTTTATACCCCGGAACCCCTTCAAAAAATGCAGGTGCGGTTTCACGGTTGGCACATTTATCAAGCTCTTTTAACCATTCACTCTTAATGACAAAATTATCAGGGTCAGCACAATAAGCATCGATTACTTTGCGATAAACGCTAACGACTGTGGCAATATAGTGAATGGATTTCATACGACCTTCAATTTTCAAGCTGTCGATACCCAATTCAATCATTTTAGGAATAGACTGAATCAGATTTAAATCCTTAGGGCTCATCGCAAAAGGTGCGTCATCTTCTGAAAATAGTGGTGTCTCTTGATTATTTCCTTCCAGCTGATATAGGTCATAATCCCAGCGACAAGACTGGCAGCAGCCACCACGGTTGGAATCACGCGCTGTCATATGATTACTTAATGTACAACGTCCAGAATAAGCAATACACATTGCCCCGTGGATAAAGGTTTCAATTTCGATATCCACCTTTTCCTTTATTTCTTTAATCTCTTCAGCACTTGTTTCACGCGCTAAAACAACTCGCTCAAGTCCTTCTTCTTTCCAAAATTGGACTGCCTTCCAGTTTGAAAGAGATTGCTGCGTACTCAAGTGAACCTCAATTTCCGGAGCAACGCGACGGCAAGTTTCAATAATTAGTGGATCCGCTACAATTACTCCATGAACTCCAGCTTCTTTTAACCCAATCAAGTATTCTTCAAGACCGTCAATGTTTTCATTATGAGCATATATATTAGTTGTTACATATATTTTGGCTCCGTATTTTTTTGCAAATTCTACCCCTTCCTTCATTTCCTCCAAGGTAAAATTATCTGCATTGGAGCGAAGTCCATATTCCTGCCCACCAATAAACACGGCATCTGCTCCATAATGAACAGCAATTTTCAGTTTTTCAAGATTACCTGCAGGTGCAAGGAGTTCCGGCTTTTTCACAATGACACGTTTTCCATCTATAATCTCAGAAATCTTATCTTTAACTGTATTCACGATTTGAACTCCTCCTTCTATCAAAAATTAATATACAGTTTCTTTGAAGAAGAATCCTGTATCGAGCGGACGGTTTGGCGGTTGAATTTTCTCAATCGCAGCCAACAGCTCGTCCTTTTGATCTTCATAAAGATCTGGGTTTTCATAATATAAATCGATGGCTTTACGGTATAATTTTGTTACTTCCAAAATATATTCAGAACTTTTTAAAATCCCATCAATTTTAAAAGAATCGACTCCAGCTTCAAGCATATCTTGAAGCTCGTCAATAATACAAATATCATTTGGGCTCATAATATGAGTCCCATTTTCATCTTCAAATATCGGATATTTATTATCGCGCTCTTTATCGTGAAGGAACATGTTCTTTTGCTCTTTGCCCTTTTCAATCTCCATTACTTTTCCTTGATACTCAAAGTAGTTACCAAGAAGAGAACGCTTTGATTGGAACATACAGCTCATGCCATGTACCTGCACTTCAATCTCCACTTCCGCCTTTTCCTTAATTTCTAAAATTGCGTCCATGTTGATTTCACGAGCCAAAACCGCTCTTTTCGCGCCTTTTCTCCCCCAATAGTTGCAAGTATACCAGTTTGTTCCCGTTGTTTCCGTACTCCAATGAAGCTTCATTTTTGGTTCTGTCTCTCTTACTGCCATAAGAACAGCCGGATCGCCAAAAATAATCGCATCTGCTTTTGCATCAGAGACAAATCGTATATAATCGTTCAATTCATCCACTTTATCATTATGAAAAATCGCATTCATGGCTACATACACTTTTTTAGCTTTAGAGTGAGCCAGCTCGATTGCCTTTTTAACTTGCTCCCGATTAAACTCACCAGCGAGCCTTAGACCATATCGTTGTTCACCAACAACAAAGGCATCCGCTCCCGCATCTGCTAATGGTAAAATATCATCAACCGAAATCGGAGTAACTAGTAATTCCGTTTTTTTCATTTGCCCTCACCTCTTCTTCTACTAATGGCAATCCCATCTCCAACGGGAAGGATAATGGAATCATAATCAGGATGACTCATTAACCATCGGTTAAATTCATCAATCTTTTTAACAAGATTTCGGGTTCTTTTGGATTCTATATTTGTCTCTGCAACAAGTCCTTTAAATAGAACATTATCTGTAATAATCATTCCATCAGGGTTTAAATATTTGGAATAGATCGTAAAGAATTTTTGATATTGACCTTTTGCTGCATCAATAAAAATCGCATCAAATGGGGCATATCTCTCAACAAGATTCTCAACTTCCAGCGCATCTCCTTCAATCAAAGTAATTTGAGATTGAAGTCCAGATCGTTGAATAAATTCCTTTGCTAATTGAATCCGTTTTTCATCACGTTCAATCGTAATAATGTGCGCATCTTTTAGAGTATTTGCCATTCTTAAGGCAGAGTATCCAATTGCAGTTCCAACCTCTAGAATTTTTTGGGACCGATGGATTCTAAGCAATTGAAGCATGGTCTCAATTCCAGCAAGCTCCATTATTGGGACATTATGTTCCTTAGCATAGGCTTCCATTTCCATAAACAATGAATTTCGCTGAGGAATGAGCCCCTCTATATAAAAATGCAGCTTTTCATCTAACAAGCTGCCTCACCTCAATCCTTAAAAAGCATTGTTTCCAAAGTACTAGTCTTTAGACATAAAAAATAGCGTTCACAGTAAATGACGCCAAAATAAGCATTGGTTTCCACAAGAAAAGAATATTAGTAAGCAACCTTTTCTTTGAATCCATTTAGTTTACTTATTCATACTTGATCTATTCTATCATAAAAAAAGAGGGAATGCTAACAATTCCCTCGTTAATATTGTTATTTTTTATTGGTAATATGCTTTGCTTTTTCCTTGTTATGTTCTTCCAATGTTTTGGTAAAAACCACCTTACCATCCGATGTTGCAAGGAAATAATAAAAATCAGATTCTTCCGGATCCACTGCCGCTTCTAGTGATACTCTTCCGGCATTTGCGATTGGTCCAGGGGGCAATCCAGTATGTTTATAAGTATTATAAGGGGAATCCACTTCTAAATCTTTATAGACTACTCTCTCTTTATGCTTCCCTTGAGCATAAAGAACGGTAGGATCTGTTTGCAGCATCATACCCTTTTCAATACGATTATAAAATACGCTCGCGATTCTCTTTCGATCTGCTTGTTCTGTAGCTTCCTCTTCGATTAAAGAGGCCATCGTTAATAATTGATGAACAGTTAAATTTTTTTCTTTTTTTCCCCGCTCAATATAGTCTGCTAATACATGTTGGGATTTATTGAGCATGGCGATTACCATTTCCTCCACTGTTGGGTTTGGTTTATAGAATGGATAGGTGGCAGGAAATAAATAACCTTCAAGCGGATATTTTATCTGAGGATTTAAAATATCACTTGTTAGTAGATCAGGATATTTGTTCATAAGTTCCTTAATAAATTCCTTATCATTCAATTGATTGAAGACTTGAGTTTCATCCTGATTTGTTGCTTTTGCCATGATAGCTGCAATTTCTTTTAATTGCTTTCCTTCTGGAATAGTAATTTTGAAACTAGCCTCAGCAAGTACTTTGCCCGTTTTCAATCGATCGACGATTTCCTGGATGTCCATCGATGGACTCAGTTCATAAATCCCTGCCATAAATCCACTTTCATTTTTAAATTTAACATAATACTTAAAGACCTTGGCATCTTTGATAATACCGTTTTTCTCCAACCTTTCACCAATACCTGATACCGAAGATCCAATAGGAATTTCCACTTTCTTTTTAACCTTGCTGTCAGGATCTACTGGTTTTAATGCTGATTGTATATAAAGATAGCCTCCGCCACCGATTAGTGCAAAAACGAATATCAATATTATAGAAATTATGAGTACAATTTTTCGTACAATTCTTGCTTCATTTTGGTGTTCAAGCATTTTTTGCCGAATGATGTCTTTTTTGTCTCCTGTCATTCCAATCCCCCCAATCCCATGGATTTGGCTGCTTATTCATATGTAATTATTTCAGCATATAGCTAAAAAAATGTCAATTTTCCTTTCATTTTGTCAAAAAGTGACAGGTATTGTAAAAATTCAATTCGCTGACTACTGCATGTAGACTCGGCGTTCCAACGGAAATATTGGAAGACATAGAGCCGGAGACAATTCATCAAAAGGATTTTCTCGCAAGAACAATTATGTAAGACATAACCAAAAAAAGAAATTTGATTTCTTCTATAAAAAAAGAACCGGCTCATATCAGCCGGTTCCCCGCTATTATTCTTCCTCTTCTTCGTCCATTGTAAAAGTATTATAAACTTCTTCAATAATATCCCATTCTTCGTCGGTCATTACCGGCTCTAATTCACCGATGCTGCCATCTTCAGTAGGAGTATAAGCATAGGCATGAACCATAACTTCCTCCTCATCGTCAACATCCCCAACCGGATAACACAACACATAAGACTTATCGAATTCTTCCGAGTCAAAAGTGAAAAGAATTTCAAATAATTCTTCATCACCATTTTCATTAATTAATGTAATATATTGTTCTTCTTCATGCACGTGTTCGTGTGCCATTTTTTCACCTCATTATTTTTTACTATCAAGATATCCCTGAAGGATCATGACAGCTGCCATTTTGTCGATGACTTTCTTCCGCTTTTTACGGCTCATATCAGCTTCGAGCAATACCCGCTCCGCTGCCATGGTTGTCATACGTTCGTCCCATAACACAGTGGATACATTAAATCTTTTTTCAATCTCTTCTGCGTATTGCTTGCTGATTTCACCTCGCGGACCAATTGTCCCATTCATATTTTTTGGAAGGCCAATCACGACAGTATGAACTTGATACTCTTTTATTAATTGACCAATTTCCTCAAAACCATACTCCTGTCTCTCTTCATTGATTTTGAGTGTTTTTAGGCCCTGTGCTGTCCACCCTAGCTCATCACTTAGAGCGACACCTACTGTTTTAGAGCCAACATCTAAACCCATTATGCGCATTCCTTAACCCTCTCGCTGCTGTTTCAGATACGATTTTACTAACTCTTCAATAATTTCATCCCGTTCCAGCTTTCGGATAATATTACGGGCATCACGATGTCTTGGAATGTAGGCAGGGTCGCCTGACAATAGGTAACCTACAATTTGATTGATAGGATTGTACCCTTTTTCCTTCAAAGCCTCGTATACCTGAAAGAGAACTTCATTAACGTCATGTTCAAAAGGCTCTTCAGGGAAATTAAATCTCATTGTTTTATCAAAAGAGCTCATTCACGTGCACCTCGAATTGGATTAGTTACCTACATTTTACACTACTTTGTCCTTATTACAAAATAGATTTTACCCAATCCTCGACAAATGCAAGCGCGGAATCTAATTTTTCAGGATCTTTCCCGCCAGCCTGAGCCATATCTGGACGGCCTCCTCCGCCGCCTCCACATCTTGTAGCGACTTCTTTAATTAATTTTCCGGCATGATAGCCTTTTTCAATTAAATCTTTTGTGACTGCTGCAATGAAGTTAACTTTTCCATCCTGCAGACTTCCTAACACAATAACTGCGGATCCTAGTTTTTGCTTCAAATCATCAGCCATATTTCTTAAATTGTTCATGTCAGCAGCTTGAACTTTTGCAGCTAATACAGTAACCCCTTCTATTTGCTTTGCCTTAGATACGAGGTTTCCAGCTTCAATATTTCCTAGCTTTGCTGCAAGGGATTCATTTTCTCTTTGAAGTTGTTTAATTTCACTTGTCAAACTATCAATTCGATTTACTACATCTTTAGGGTTTGTTTTTAGCTTTTCTGCAGCTGCTTTAAGAATCCCAACCTGTTCAATTAATGCTTTATAAGCTGCTTCTCCTGTAACAGCTTCAATTCGGCGGGTACCGGCACCAATTCCGCTTTCAGATACGATTTTAAACAAACCAATAACCGAGGTATTCGGAACATGACATCCGCCGCACAGCTCAAGGCTATAATCGCCAACCTTAACAACACGGACAATGTCACCGTATTTTTCACCGAAAAGGGCCATAGCTCCCATAGCTTTCGCTTCGTTAATTGGCATTAAACTAATATCGACTTCTATGTTGCTCCAAATTTTTTCATTGACGATTTTTTCAATTTGTTCCAATTCTTCTGGCTTTACTTGACCAAAATGTGAGAAGTCAAAGCGTAGGCGGTCTGGTTCCACAAGGGATCCAGCCTGATTAACATGTTCACCAAGTACATCCTTTAAGGCACGATGCAGAAGGTGGGTAGCTGTATGGTTTTTAATAATTTTTGCCCTATTATTTGGATCGACTTTCGCGATCACTTGTTGGTTAGTATTGAGTGTTCCACTCTGTACGATGACTTGGTGGAGATTTTGACCATTAGGGGCTTTTTGAACATCTTTTACCAATACAGTCGCCCCGTCTCCTTCCATTACACCACGGTCAGCAATTTGTCCACCACTTTCTGCATAAAACGGTGTCACATCAAGAATAATTTGAACTTCCTCTCCTGATGTTGCCATATCAGTTAGTTCACCGTTTTTAACAATCGCCAATACTTGGGATTTTGTTTGCAATTCATCATAACCGACAAATTTACTTTCCACCATTAAGTCTCTTAATATGCCACCTTGGACCTGCATAGAATTTTCATCATGACGGGCAGCTCGAGCACGTTCACGCTGTTCTTCCATTTCTGATTCAAAACCAGCATGATCAATCTTTAGCCCTTCCTCTTCAGCATACTCTTCCGTCAATTCTACTGGGAACCCATAAGTGTCATATAACCGAAAGACATCCGCACCAGCGATCATGTCTGTTCCTTTTTCTTTAGCCTTCTTAATGACACCTGCTAATATTGTAAGTCCCTCATGTAGGGTTTCATGGAAGCGTTCTTCTTCATTTTTGATAACCCTTTGAATAAATTCTTCCTTGTCTTTTACTTCCGGATAGAAATCCTGCATGATTTCCCCTACAACTGGAACAAGCTCATACATAAATGGGCGGTTAATGTTAATTTGCTTTGCATATCGAACAGCTCGACGCAATAATCGACGGAGTACGTAACCGCGGCCTTCATTAGAAGGAAGGGCACCGTCACCAATCGCAAAAGCAACAGTACGAATATGATCGGCAATTACCTTAAAAGCAACGTCGTTTTCTTTATTTTCGCCATATTTCATACCAGAGATTCCCTCTGTAGCTCGAATAATTGGGATGAATAAATCCGTGTCAAAATTGGTTGGAACGTTCTGAACGACAGATGCCATCCGCTCGAGACCCATACCAGTATCTATATTTTTCTTTGGTAGAGGGGTATATGTTCCATCAGGATTATGATTAAATTGTGAAAATACAAGGTTCCAAACTTCCAAATATCTCTCATTTTCGCCACCTGGATATAATTCCGGATCATTTGGATCATCTCCATATTCCGGACCGCGATCATAGAATATTTCCGTGTTCGGACCGCTTGGACCTTCACCGATGTCCCAGAAGTTCCCTTCTAGTCGGATGATTCGCTCTTCAGGTATGCCAATCTTTTTATTCCAAATTTCAAATGCTTCTTCATCTTCCGGATGGATGGTAACAGATAAGCGCTCTTTGTCAAAGCCAATCCACTTTTCATCAGTCAGAAATTCCCATGCCCATTCAATCGCTTCTTCTTTAAAATAGTCACCTATAGAAAAATTTCCAAGCATTTCAAAAAACGTATGATGGCGTGCTGTTTTACCGACATTCTCAATATCATTGGTACGAATGGATTTCTGTGCATTAGTAATTCTTGGATTTTCTGGCACCACTCGGCCATCAAAATATTTTTTTAATGTGGCAACACCACTATTAATCCATAATAATGTAGGATCATCATGAGGAATCAGAGATGCACTTGGTTCAATATGATGACCTTTTTTCTCTTTGAAAAATTGTAAAAACATCGAACGAATTTGTGATCCTGTTAAAGACTTCATTTTTTGACCTCCTCTTTTTCATTTCGAACACAAAAAAGCCCTCATCCCCTGACAGGGACGAGAGCTTGCCTCGCGGTACCACCCTGATTATGAATACAAGAATATCTGTATTCATCTCTCAATAAAGCCTTAACGCGGACTGACGGCAGTGATTAGCTGCACTCCGGATTAGCGTTCTGTTATCCTTCATCTAGAGTCCCTTTCAGCCATGGAGACTCCTCTCTTGGGCGCTTTTAGCGCTACAGATGGACTATAACATACTCGATCCTTCTTCATTTTAAGACAATATATTGTATATGTGGAATTATATCCAGCACAATTATGTTTGTCAAATACTTAAGGAGATGGTTCATTTGTTCTTGTTCTCATAAAATGATTTTTTGCATGTATAATACCCACCTTGATCACAACAAGCACGGGAACTGCCAAGATCAATCCAATAATACCGCCAATTTCACCCCCTGCAGTCAAGGCGGCCATAATTAACAATGGGTGCATATGAAGACTCTTTCCAACAATATATGGAGACAATATATTCCCTTCTAAAAATTGCAGTCCAAAGACAATTACTATTGTAAAAATGACCATTTTTAACGAACTAGTAGCCGCAATAATTACAGCAGGTACCGCCCCTATAATAGGCCCGAAATAGGGGATAACGTTAGTGGCACCGACAATTAGTCCTAACAATAACGGATACTTTAAATCAATGATCCAAAATAGAATAGTTGATGCACTCCCAATAATGACGCAAACGAGGAGCTGCCCCCGAATATAGTTTCCAAGTGATTGATCAACATCTTTTAAAAAAAGAGTCCCTTTTTTCCGCCACTTTTTTGGAGTCAAATACCAAACCGTACGTTTTATTAATGTGTAATCCTTTAACATATAGAATGAAATGAAAGGAACAATCATAATAATAAGGGCTGAATTTAATAATTTTACTAAAATGTTCACAATGATAGATAATAGAGAGTCGAGCTTTTCTTCAAAGCCATTTATTCCTTCATTTACCCTCGCTTGAAGTCCTTCTGGCCATTCCCTTGTTTGAGATTGGAGCAATTGAATCCATTCCCGGTATTGTTCTGCAAAAACCGGTGCACTTTCCGACAAATCCTTCAATTGGTCAATAATAGTGGGGATTCCATTATAAAGGGCGAGTCCAAGCCCCCCAAAAAAAAGCAAATAGATTAACAAAATGGCTAGTCCTCGGGGAAGTCCTTTTTCATGTAGTTTTTCAACAATTGGATGGAGCAAATAGGTAATAAAGCTGGCAATGACGAAAGGGAATGCAATAATCATTGCCACTCTTACAATTGGCATCCAGACAGAATTTATTTTTAAAAATAAATAAATGGCTATGAATAAAAGGAGCAAAAATCCAATGCGGTAAAACCATTTCATACGAATATCCAATTTAAATCCCCCCTTACCATTATTTTGAAGACTAAAGCTGGAAATATTCAGTATTTGTAGTGGGGGATCATTTATTTGCAATCAAATTTTAACATAATAAAATCCCCCTCTTCTTAGAGGGGGATGGATATTTACGACATTGCACGTTTTACTTTTCGCATCATTCTTTTCATTTGCCGTTCAGACATTAAATTATTTCTTTGTACCAAATTATATGCCACCATACCTGCACCAAAGGCTACCAATGGTGTAATCATTTTGTTCATACGTTTCCACCTCTTCATCATTTATTAAAGGGTGTAACGACGCAATTCTTCTTCAAACAAATCATCCAAGGAACTAAGTGTTCCATCTTCCTCAACCTGATGGGTATTGATGATGCCTTTGGATATAGATAATTCAATGAAACAGTTCCAGCAATAATATTGGTTAATGCCGATTTTTCCAATATCTTTGCTCTGGCAATTAGGACACTTTAACATGGATACACCTCACGTTTGATTTACATCTACGATAATGGCATCCTTTCCTACTGTTAAAGGTTTCTCAGATTGAATCATTTGATTTCCTTCTGTAATTTCTGAAAAGAAGCCATCCGTGATTTCGTACCCTACAATCGTGCCCATTTCTTCCAAAAAATATACATCTTTTAACATTCCAAGGGTTTCCCCACTTTTTGACAGCATCATCATTCCTTCAAGAGGATGCTGATGTGTTAATGTATATTCCGGCTTGTCTTTTAACTTTTCCAAATAGCTAGCATCTTCTATCATTACGCCATCCCAGCCGAAGGAAGTAACTTTTTGGATATCCAAAAAGCAGTTCTGTTTGAAAAAAACACCTTTTTTCACTAATAACCCTTTTACGGTTCCGTCCTTGGAAATACAAAGGTCACAAATCTCACCGATTTTCGTCCCATTTTTCGTTTCAAAGACAGGCTGACCTTTAAGTAAGGAAAATGTTCGCAAAGAGTGCCCACCTCCTTCGAACACTAATAGTTTAAGTCATTGACCATAAAATCATAAGGTGAAACGTTTTCCATTCCGATCATTGGATCCACCTTCATTAATTCTTCCTCAAGAGATATTGGACGATCTTCAATACTGTTTTCAGGCAATATGGTCGTTTCGTCAGGAATTGCATCTTGCAGTTTTTCAAATAATGACGTGAGTCTCGCCATTTCGTCCGCCCGTTTAACACCCATCTGCAATGCATCTATTTCACCGCATAACACCAAGGATTGTTTCGCCCTTGTAATGGCCGTATAAATCAAATTCCGCTGTAGCATTCGATAATAGCTTTTTGTGACAGGAAGTATTACAATTGGAAATTCACTTCCCTGTGATTTATGCACGGAACAACAATAAGCATGAGTAATTTGAATCAAATCCTGCCTTGTATATTCGACTTCATTTCCATCAAAGGAGATATAGATCAAATCTTGCTTTTCCGTATTTTCCTTTGCGTAAATAATCGAGATAATTTCACCAATATCTCCATTAAACACATTGTTTTCCGGTTGATTAACAAGTTGAAGCACTTTGTCCCCAATCCGATATTTCACATTGCCAAATTGGATTTCTTTTCTCTTCCCATCAGGATTCGGGTTAAATATTTCCTGAAGCAATACATTAAGTCGATCAATGCCTGCAGGACCCCGATACATCGGAGCCAGTACTTGAATATCCTTGGCGGTGTATCCTTTATTCTTAGCATTTAATGCGACCTTTTCGATCACTTGAGCAATCTGGGAAGTTGTACACTGTATAAATGAACGGTCTGGCTGCTTTTGTATAACATCAGACGGTACATTCCCCTTTTTAATTTCATGAGCAAGTTGTATAATCGAAGATCCCTCTGCCTGTCGATAAATATCTGTTAACCTTACCGTTGGAATCCGCTCCGACTTTAACAAGTCTTTTAACACCTGGCCAGGTCCTACAGATGGCAGTTGGTCCTCATCCCCTACAAGGACTACCTGAATTTTTTCAGGGAGAGCCTTAAAAAGCTGATTAGCAAGCCAAATATCAAGCATCGAGGTTTCATCAACTATTAATATTTTTCCTTCCAGCGGACTTGTTTCATCTCGCTCAAACCCTTCATTTCCGTTAAAACCAAGCAAACGATGAATAGTTACCGCAGGTAGTCCTGTAGATTCACTCATTCGCTTTGCTGCTCTTCCAGTCGGTGCAGCCAGTAAAAATGGAAAAGGTTCATCCTTTTTATGATAGTCTTTTATATCTAATGAACAGCCATGCAGTTGTGCGTATAGCTCAACAATTCCTTTAATAACCGTAGTTTTTCCTGTTCCTGGTCCCCCGGTTAATATGAGCATAGGGGACATTAATGCAGTTTGAATTGCTTCCTTTTGGGTAGGAGCATATTGTACTCCAAGTCGTTCTTCCAATTCGCCTAATGCAAGTAGAAACTCTGATTCAGGGAATTGATCTTTATACTCCGTTTGCTGTAAAATTCTTTTTATATTAGTCACAAGGCCCTTTTCAGCAAAATATAAAGAAGGCAAATAAACTCGTTTCTCTTCTCCTATTATTTTGCCTTCTTCTTCAAGCTTAATGATTTCATTGGAAATATCGAGATAGTCAATTTGATCTCTCTTATTCTCTTCAAGAAGCATTTTGACCTGTTCCAGCAAGTCTTCTACATGCATATATACATGTCCACTTTGCATACACTCAGTTTCCAATATATAAAGGCATCCCGCTTTTATTCGGTCTGGATGGTTACCGGTGATGCCTAGCTGGAAACCAATCTCATCAGCGCGGACGAAACCGATTCCTTCCACATCTTCAACAAGCTGATAAGGGTTTTTTTCGATGATTTCCAATGTTTGTTCTTTATATACTTGGAAAATTTTCATTGAAAGCTGCGGGCCAAAGCCATATTGGTTTAATGCAATCATTACTTGCTCCAGTCCCTGATGCTCCAATAAGGTATCATAAAGTAGTTTAGCCTTGTCAGGAGGAAGCTTTGGAACCGAATCAAGTAAAGAAGGCTGATTGAGGATCTTAGAAATGGCATCTTCGCCTAGTGTTTCCACGATTTTTTCCGCTGTTTTCTTCCCAATCCCTTTAAACATTTCACCGGATAAATAGGCAATCACACCCTGCTTTGATTGCGGCATGTCTTTGCGATAAGATTCAGCATGAAACTGAATGCCAAAACGAGGATGTTCTTTAAATTGACCATAAAAAATATATGTTTCCTGTTCATGAATTTTTGGAAAATAACCCGTAATAACCGCTTCTTTGTCATCATATTGGTGGTTTGTTTCATCTACCCGGACTTTTACCACAGTATAAAGGTTTTGTTCATTATGAAAAATCGTCACAATCGGTCTACCTTTAATAAACTTCTTTTGTTCCTCAAACAAATCTAGCGTATTTTGATGTTCCATGCGGGCTCCCTCCTTTCTAAAAAAGTTATTCCACTTATTCCTTATGTTCAATTAATTTTTTCGCATGACCAGCGAGTAAATGGTCGGGCTGGATTTCTAGAGCCTTGTTAAACATTTCTAATGCTTTTTCCGAGTTGTCCTTAAATGCGTAAGAAACTCCCAGATTATAATAAGCGTCTGAATGATTTGGATCGAGCTCAAGACATTTTTCAAATTGAGGCATGGCCTCATCAACCAGATTTAACTGGGCCAAACACAAACCATACTGAAAACGAGCATCAGCATCATTTTCATTGAGTTCAACGCTTCTTTGCAAATATGGGAGCGCCAGTTTTCCTTGTTTCAAATGTATGAGTGAAAGCCCAAGCATAAAGTAATTATCACTTGTTTCCAATCCTTTTTTCATAGCCATTTCAAACATATTTTTCGCATCTTCAAATTGATCTTGACTAAAATATAGATTACCGGCACTGTAATATGCAGCAGCCGCATTTGGATCAAGCTCAATCGCTTTTTGATAAAATTTTAACGCTTTGTCGTTTTCCCCAACGGCACTTAGGACATTTCCAAAATTAATATAGGCCACTGGGTCCTTCGGATTTTCAGAAATAGCTTCATTAAATACCTTTGCCGCCTCTTCCCAATTTCCTTCTTGCATATATCGTACACCTAATTGGTTTTTATCCATGTTCATCAACTCCATTCTCAATGGCAGTATATCATATTTCAATTGAAAGTTAGAGTTCAACAGTTTCTTACAAATTGTTCTATCCATTCATTCCATTTTAAAAATAACTCTGAAGTTTCGACCTGGATCTCTACTAAACATAACAATGATTCACTATACATAAAGAAACCCTGACTTCATTTTATAGAAATCAGGGTTCAAACTTTAACCAACATAAGTTAAACGTTCACCATTTTTATACACTTCATCGATCGTTCCGCCACCAAGACATTCATCACCATTATAGAACACGGCTGCCTGTCCAGGAGTTATTGCCCGAATAGGCTCGTGGAACTTTACTTTTACCTTGTTATCTCCTAATAGTTGAACCGTTACTTTATGGTCCTCTTGGCGGTAACGGAATTTAGCCGTACATTCAAATTCTGCCGGTTTCTCACGATCTGAAACCCAGCTAACATTAACAGCAACCAAGGCATCCGAATAAAGTTTGTCATTATGGAATCCTTGTTCAACATATAGGACATTTCTCTTTAAATCCTTACCAACAGCAAACCAAGGTTCTCCTGCACCACCGATGCCAAGTCCATGGCGCTGACCAATTGTATGGTACATCAACCCTTCATGGCGACCTTTCACTTCTCCCTCAAGCGTCTCCATATTTCCGGGTTGAGCCGGCAAATATTGACTTAAAAACTCTTTAAAGTTGCGCTCACCAATAAAACAAATGCCAGTACTATCTTTTTTTGTGGCTGTTGCCAATCCGGCTTCCTTGGCAATTTCACGAACTCGTGATTTCTCAAGATTACCGATTGGGAACATAACCTTGCTTAATTGTTTTTGTGTCAACTGATTTAAGAAGTACGTTTGATCTTTATTAGCATCAAGACCCCGGAGCAACTTATATTCACCATCTCGATATTCCACCCGTGCATAGTGGCCGGTTGCTAAATAATCCGCACCGAGATTCATTGCATGTTCCAAAAAGGCCTTAAATTTAATTTCCTTATTGCACATAACATCTGGATTCGGTGTCCTACCTGCACGATATTCATCAAGGAAATAAGTAAATACTTTGTCCCAATATTGTTTTTCAAAATTAACCGCGTAATAAGGAATGCCAATTTGATTGCAAACACGGATGACATCGTTATAATCTTCTGTTGCGGTACATACACCATTTTCATCAGTGTCGTCCCAGTTTTTCATGAATACGCCAATCACATCATACCCTTGTTGCTTTAACAGTAGTGCTGCTACCGAAGAATCTACACCACCTGACATCCCCACTACCACACGAATATCTTTTGGATCTTTTCTTTCCATTTTCCATTCACCTCTCTTTTCGTAGATAAAATTGAATTTATTTTTTTAGACGCGAAACCACCTTCGCTGTTTCTTCGGCCGCTTTCATTACTTCTTCGGCCGTTGTTGTAAAACCAAAGCTAAAACGAATCGAATTGGTTAAGCGTTCTGATTGTTTGCCAAACATGGCCACGAGGACATGAGAAGGTTCAATTGATCCTGCCGTACAGGCAGAACCGCTGGAAACCGCGATCCCAGCCAAGTCTAAATTGACCAGCATCGCTTCCACATTTGTCCCCTGAAAGCTTAAGTTTATAATATGAGGCAAAGATTTTTCAAGTAATCCGTTTATATGAAAATCGACCCCGTGCTCACGAAGTTTTTGCACTAATAATTCTTTGAATTCCATAAACTTTTTCCGCTTATCATCCCGGTCATTCATGGCTACTTCCACCGCTTGATGAAAACCGACAATTGAAGGTACATTTTCAGTACCTGCTCTTCTTTTCCTTTCTTGTTCGCCACCAAACACACGAGGGGAGATTTTGACATTAGACCTGACATAAAGGAAACCAATCCCTTTAGGCCCATTTATTTTATGGGAGGAGACAGATAATAAATCGATATAATTTTCATTCACATCAATGGATTCAATCCCATAAGCCTGAACTGCATCAGTATGGAATTTGGCAGGATGATCTTTCAATAAATTTCCAATTTCCATGATAGGCTGGAGTGTTCCCACCTCGTTATTTCCATACATAATAGAAACCAAAATGGTATCTTCTCTTAAAGCTGCCTCTAGGTCAGAAACGGAAATTCTACCTGTTTCATCTACAGGCAGGTACGTAACCTCATAACCCATTTTTTCTAATTTTTTACATGTATTGAGAACAGCATGATGTTCTACCTGAGTAGTAATAATATGTTTCCCGATATGCCGATAACTTTCGGCTACACCAAATAAGGCCATATTATCCGCTTCTGTACCGCTTCCGGTAAAAATAATCTCATTTTCCTTTGCACCAATACTTCGTGCCATCACCGCACGGGCCAAATCAATCAAATGACGGGCTTCTCTTCCAAATGAATGGATGCTTGAAGGGTTTCCAAAGGTTGTGTTCATCACTTCAAACATTTTATCTATAACTTTTGGATGCATAGGAGAAGTTGCTGCATGATCAAGATAGATCCGTTCCATTTTTACACCTTCAATCAAATGAAATCTCAATTATTACTTTTGTCATTAAATATAAAACATATAACCTTCGACTTCTTCATCATCTCTATGATTTGCCAAGTCCTCAAGAGTCGTATTATCAAGAACGCCCTTAATGGCATCTCGAATACGGATCCAAAGTTCACGTTTGGCCGGCTCCTCGTCTTCAATACCTTCGACTGGGGTAATGGGGCCTTCAAGCACACGGATTACATCACCAGCTGTTATTTTCGAAGGAACATCAGATAATATATACCCCCCATAGGCACCACGGATACTTTTAACCAATCCCGCATTCCGAAGTGGAGCAATCAATTGCTCCAAATAATGCTCGGACAAATCATTGGCTTGGGCAATTGTTTTTAACGAAGTTGGTCCTTCACCATAATTTTTCGCTAATTCAATCATAATAGTTAGGCCATATCGACCTTTAGTAGATATTTTCATTTACCGCACCTCTATTTTTATTCATCTATGTTTTCATTTCATAGTATTTTGATAGGCATTTGAATTATAACATATTCTTCTTTATTATGCTTTTGAGCAAGAAAATGGTATCGTTAATGTTGAATCAAATCAATGATGGAGAGATAATTATGCAAAAACCTTTAGCATTTCGAATGCGGCCGCGAACGATTGAAGAAGTGATCGGTCAAGAGCATTTGGTCGGCAAAGGAAAAATTATTGCCAGAATGGTGAAAGCGAAACAATTAACTTCGATGATTTTATATGGACCACCAGGCATTGGGAAAACCTCGATTGCCAACGCCATAGCTGGAAGCACAAAATACGCCTTTCGAACCCTCAATGCAGTTACAAATAATAAAAAAGATATGGAGATAGTCGCTGCTGAAGCAAAAATGTCAGGCAAAGTGATTTTGCTCCTAGATGAGGTTCATCGGTTAGATAAAGCAAAACAGGATTTCCTCTTACCTTACTTGGAAAATGGAATGATTGTTTTAATAGGAGCAACAACAAGTAACCCCTATCATGCCATTAATCCTGCTATTCGTAGCCGATGTCAAATTTTTGAGCTTAAGCCGCTCACCCCTGATGAAGTGAAGCTGGCCATTAAAAGAGCCTTAGAAGATGACGAACGTGGTTATGGTCATTTAAATATTGATATTACCGATGAGGCATTATTGTATTTTGCCCATGCCTCTGGTGGTGATGTGAGAAGCGCTTTAAATGCACTGGAATTAGCCGTACTTTCAACAGATCAAAATGAGGATGGGATTATTTATATAGATAAAGCAACAGCTGAAGAATGCCTTCAGAAAAAAAGTATCGTAACGGATAAAGATGGTGATGCCCATTACGACGTCCTATCTGCCTTCCAAAAATCGATTCGTGGCAGTGATGTGAATGCTGCATTACATTATCTAGGAAGATTAATTGAAGCAGGTGACTTGCCAAGTATCAGCCGCCGATTAATCGTTATTGCCTATGAAGATATTGGTCTTGCCAATCCACAAGCGGGACCACGGACATTGGCAGCCATTGAAACAGCAGAAAGACTTGGCTTTCCCGAAGCAAGAATTCCACTGGCCAATGCAGTGATTGAATTATGTCTATCTCCTAAATCGAATTCAGCCATTTTAGCGATAGATCAAGCCCTTGCAGATATTCGAAAGGGAATCACTGGCGATGTTCCAGATCATTTGAAGGACGCCCATTATAAAGGGGCAAAGGAGCTTGGCAGAGGTATTGGTTACTTATATCCTCATGATTATGAGAACGGATGGGTCATGCAGCAGTATTTACCTGACAGGATCAAGCATAAACAATATTATCAGCCGAAAACAACCGGTAAATTTGAGCAGGCACTTGCAACTGTTTATGAAAAATTAAATGCAAAAAAATAGGAAGAAGCCGAGCCAATTGGTCTCCTTAAAAACAAATGTATCGTTTTTTTCACTAGTGGATTTATTGGTATATATCTAGAAATACCAATAAGTAAATCATAGAGTAAACAAAAAGAGGGTGCCTCTTAAAGAATGATTTGGTACTGCACCCCAAAAGTTAGAGTTAAAATCTAACTTTTGGGGTGTTTTTTATGGCTAAATATAGTGAAGAATTTAAGATGATGGTTGTACTAGAATATCTTAATGGTCCATTAGGTTGTGGATTACTTGCAAAGAAATATAAGCCACTAGCAGAATCACAGTTAAGACGATGGGTACGAGCTTATCAAGAATTTGGTCGAATTGGTTTGGCAGCCAAGAAAAATAAGCAGTTTT
>NZ_JAAFZF010000030.1:0-37502 GCF_010614825.1 Neobacillus sedimentimangrovi | reverse complement strand
GCGATGCTTACTTTTGCTGCAATGAATTTAAAGAAACTGGCAAACTGGACTTGGACTAGTCCAAAAATGGTATAATAATTGACCCCGTAGGGGTCAAATTAAAGTTAATATAGACCAAAAATTGCTTAAAATTTGAAAAGGCATTTCGAATTAAGCTTATTCGGAATGCCTTTTGTCTACAATCTGAAAGAGACCTTAAAGGTCTCTTTGTTTCTATATTACTTTTTAAAACGTGCTTGAACTTTATTTCTTTTCCGGTCCCTATGAAGGATGAAGCCGGCAATAAATCCAAGCCCACCTAAAAAAAGAATGAACCCCATCAGAAATTGAAGCCATAATTGGTTAAATGGAGATTGGAGAATGCCAAAGGCCATGTCACGCATTAATTTAATTCCCCATGCAGCTAACACTCCGGGAATTACTAATATGATAAGGGCAATAATCCTCTTCATAAATAAATCCTTTCACGTCAAATTTTTAATTAACATTAATTCTGTCTTCAAAAAAATCATAGTACATTGAAGAAAATTGTCAAGCAAGAGAATTAAACAAAATATAAATATTGAAAAAAATTGCATGTTATAATAGTACTGTATTGAAAGTTTCTTCTTGGTAATGGCATTTTTTTATGAGGGGCTGGAAATATGCAAAATGTAATGATTGTAGGCGCAGGTAAAGGTGGAACGGCCATTTTTAAGATTATAAAAGAATCAGAAATGCTTAATATCTATGCAGTCATTGATCGTAATTTGGATGCACCGGGTATAAAATTGGCAAAACAAGAAGGTATTATTACCGGAACAGATTGGCATCCATTTATCAATGATCCGATTGATATCATTATCGAAGTGACTGGGGATGAGAACGTATTTCATGAGTTAAGAGAGAAAAAAAATAAAAACACGGTTTTAATTCCCGGTAGTGTTGCCTATTTGGTTTCAAAATTAATGGAAGAGAAAGAAGAATTAATTCAAAAACATCAATATGAATCCTATCTCCAGGAACTTATTTTTAATGCGACAAATGACGGAATGATCGTTATCAACAATCATGGAGTAGTAATCCTATTTAATAGAAGAGCGGAAGAAATGATGGGGATAAAAAAAGAGTATGCCATTGGCGAGCATATTGTAGAAGTAATTCCTCAAACAAGACTCCCTCTAATATTGGAAACAAGAAGAATAGAATCTAATCAAGAGATGGTATTAAGTAACGGGCGAAAAATTATCACCACACGTATCCCTATAATTGAAGAAAATGGGACATTAATTGGTGCGTTAGCTGTTTTTAAAGACATAACAGAGGTTGTGAATTTAGCAGAAGAAATAACGGATTTAAAAGAAATTCAAACGATGCTCCAGGCCATTATCCATTCTAGTGATGATGCGATTTCTGTTGTGGATGAAAACGGTCGTGGAATATTGATAAATCCTGCCTATAGCCGGTTAACAGGTTTAACCCAAGAGGAAGTCATTGGCAAACCTGCTAATGCCGATATTTCAGAGGGAGAAAGTATGCATATGAAGGTACTCAAAACTAGGAGAGCGGTTCGTGGAGTGCCAATGAGAGTGGGACCGAATAAGCGAGAAGTAATTGTAAATGTTGCACCAATTATTGTAAATGGAAAATTAAAAGGAAGTGTTGGTGTCATTCATGATATGTCCGAAATGAAATCATTAAGCAGGGAATTAAATCAAGCGAGACAGTTAATTCGAAAGTTAGAAGCAAAATATACTTTTGAAGATATCATTGGAAAATCTGATGAAATGGTGCTCGCGATAGAACAAGCAAAACTTGGTGCAAAAACTCCTGCTACAGTTCTTCTACGTGGTGAATCCGGCACAGGTAAAGAATTGTTTGCTCACGCTATACATAATGCAAGTGATCGGAAGTATAACAAATTTATTAGGGTAAATTGTGCGGCCATCTCTGAATCATTATTGGAAAGTGAGCTTTTTGGATATGAAGAAGGGGCATTTTCAGGTGCAATGAGAGGTGGCAAAAGGGGATTATTTGAGGAGGCGAATAATGGCAGCATTTTTCTTGATGAAATCGGAGAGCTATCAGCAAATACTCAGGCTAAACTGCTTAGGGTTCTTCAAGAAAATGAGATCATTAGAGTTGGGGGTACAAAGCCAATTTCGATCAATGTCCGTATAATTGCTGCCACAAATGTCAATTTAGAAAAGGGGATTGCTAACGGGACATTTAGGGAAGACTTATACTACCGCTTAAATCGAATGCCTATTCACATTCCTCCACTAAGGAAAAGAAAAGAAGAAATTCCTGTATTGTGTGAAAGGTTAATACAAAAAATTAATCGTGATTATGGTAGGAATGTGGAAGGAATTACTCAAGCTGCATTACAACAATTGATGGAATATGACTGGCCTGGTAATGTTAGGGAACTAGAGAATATATTAGGCAGAGCAATTATTTTTATGAATTTTCATGAATTGTTGATTGATACTCATCATTTACCAGAATTACATAGAAAAGAAGGACAAGAACCATCTGTCTTTCTAAGTGGTGATTCCTTTAAAACAGACCGCCCTTTGTCAGAAATGCTTGATGAATTTGAAGCAAAAATTATCAAACATACCTTACAACGATTCAAAGGAAATAAAACACAAACAGCCAAGGCACTTGGTCTATCAGTAAGAAATTTATATTACAAGCTCGAAAAATTCAACCTTGAAAAAAATAACACGCAATAATTTTCATTATATGAAAAATGTTGCACAATAGAAATCGACAGATAAAGCGTTTTCACGACAATGATAATTTGGCACGGAACTTGCATTATAAAATGATGGAGTTGCAGTTGAAAAGAAGGGGTTGATGACATCTTGTTGCTGGATTCATTGATTGAAAAAGCAACCCATATAGGTCCAAAGACGGTTGCAGTAGCTGCCGCGGAAGATTCTGAAGTGATTGAAGCAGTTTTAGATGCTTTAGACCGTAACTTGGCAAATTTCATTTTGTATGGTAACGAGGAAGAAATACGTACCATAATCCGTTTGAAAGCACGGGAAGAAGAGAATGGAAATGATAGGTTGAAGATTGTACACACTAATTCCAAAGCTGAATCGGCTGAGCAAGCTGTAAAAGCAGTTTCTAATAAAGAAGCAAATGTATTGATGAAAGGCAATATTTCAACCAGTGTCATTTTAAAAGCTGTTTTAAATAAGGAATACGGTCTAAGAACTGGGAATGTATTATCCCACACAGCAGTTTTTGAAGTTCCGGGGTTTGAAAGATTTGTTATCGTAACAGATGCAGCGATGAATATCGCACCTGATTTAGAACAGAAAACTCAAATTATTAATAATGCCGTTCAGTTAGCAAAATCGATTGGAATCGATCTTCCGAAAGTTGCCCCGATTGCTGCTGTCGAAGTCGTAAATCCTTCTATGCAAGCAACACTGGATGCAGCTGCTTTAACAGTGATGAATAAACGTGGACAAATATCGGGGTGTATTATTGATGGACCGCTAGCACTGGATAATGCAGTTTCCGTTCTTGCTGCGGAACATAAAGGAATTCATAGTGAAGTAGCTGGAAAGGCAGATATTTTATTGGTACCAGCGATTGAAGTTGGAAATGTGTTATACAAATCGCTCATTTATTTTGCTAATGCGAAAGTCGGAGCAGTCATTTCAGGAGCGAAAGCACCGATTGTTTTAACCTCAAGAGCTGATTCGGCAGAAAGTAAGCTATATTCTCTCGCGTTAGCGTTATGTGCATCACAATATTGATAATATAAATTCCAAAGTTTATGTGACTTTTTATAATTGAGGAGGAATTCACACATGGAAATTTTTAAGTATTTAGAGAAATATGATTATGAGCAAGTTGTATTTTGCCAAGATAAACAATCTGGATTAAAAGCGATTATCGCAATTCATGATACTACACTTGGCCCTGCACTTGGTGGAACACGTATGTGGACCTATGAATCCGAAGAAGCAGCCATTGAAGATGCTCTTCGTTTAGCTCGTGGAATGACATATAAAAATGCTGCGGCAGGATTAAATCTTGGTGGTGGAAAGACTGTCATTATCGGTGATCCACGAAAAGATAAGAACGAAGAGATGTTCCGAGCATTTGGCCGTTTTATCCAAGGACTTAATGGTCGATACATTACCGCAGAAGATGTAGGAACTACTGTTGCTGACATGGATTTAATCCATGAAGAAACCGATTATGTAACGGGTATTTCTCCAGCCTTTGGTTCTTCTGGCAACCCTTCTCCTGTAACAGCATATGGAGTCTATCGCGGAATGAAAGCAGCTGCTAAAGCCGCATTCGGAACTGATTCACTTGAAGGGAAAGTTATAGCTGTACAAGGGGTAGGGAATGTTGCATACAATCTTTGCAAACACCTACATGAAGAAGGAGCTCAATTAATCGTAACAGATATTAATAAAGAAGCGGTTAAGCGTGCAGTTGAAGAGTTTGGTGCACGTGCAGTAGAACCGGATGAAATTTATGGAGTGGATTGTGATATTTATGCTCCATGTGCTCTAGGTGCAACTATTAATGACGATACTATTCCTCAATTAAAGGCAAAAGTGATTGCTGGTGCAGCGAATAATCAATTAAAAGAAACTCGCCATGGAGATCTTATTCATGAAATGGGAATAATCTATGCACCAGATTATGTCATTAATGCCGGTGGGGTTATCAATGTGGCTGATGAGTTATATGGATATAATCGAGAACGAGCTATGAAAAAGGTAGAAACCATTTATAATAATATTGAAAAAGTTATAGAAATTTCAAAACGTGATGGTATTCCAACTTATTTAGCCGCTGACCGTTTGGCTGAAGAAAGAATTGAAAGAATGCGTAATTCAAGAAGCCAATTCTTGCAAAATGGGCATCACATTTTAAGCCGCAGAAGAACAAGATAACGAATTCGGTTCGATAAAAGTGGCAGAGCGCTGAATGGAAATTCAGCGTCTTTGCCTTTCATGAAGGTATGAATTGTTTAATATTACTTAAATCGGAGGTCAAGACGTTGCCAAATAAAGAATATCGAATTCTCGTCATCAACCCGGGCTCAACATCAACAAAGATTGGAGTCTTCGATAATGAAATATCCATTTTAGAAAAAACAATTCGTCATGACACTGAGGTCATCAATTCTTATTCCAATATTATTGATCAATATGAATTTAGAAAAAATACCATTTTAGAAACACTTGATAATGAAGGAATTAATATTTCAAAATTAAGTGCCGTTTGCGGGCGTGGCGGACTTCTTAGGCCCATTGAAGGTGGAACTTATGCTGTCAATGACATCATGCTTCAGGATTTGCGTACAGGTTATTCTGGTCAGCATGCATCAAATCTTGGCGGAATTATTGCCTATGAAATTGCCTCTGGATTAAACATTCCTTCCTTTATTGTTGATCCGGTTGTTGTAGATGAATTGGATCCTATTGCAAGGATTTCAGGATTTTCTTTAATAGAACGTAAAAGCATCTTTCATGCGTTAAATCAAAAGGCGGTTGCAAGAAGGATTGCAAAAGAGTTGGGGAAAAAATATAATGAGTTAAATTTAATTGTAACCCATATGGGTGGTGGGATTACGGTTGGTGTCCATAAACAGGGCCGAGTTATTGATGTAAACAATGGTCTTCATGGTGATGGACCGTTTAGTCCTGAACGTGCAGGTACTGTACCTGCAGGTGATTTGGTTGCTTTATGTTTTTCCGGAGAATATTACCGGGAAGAAATTATGAAAAAATTAGTTGGACAAGGTGGACTTGTCGGTTACCTTGGTACCAATGATGCGGTAAAGGTTGAACAAAGAATTGCTGAAGGCGATCAAAAGGCAAAGTTAGTCTATGATGCGATGGCATATCAAGTAGCTAAAGAAATTGGGGCAGCGAGTGTTGTCCTATCTGGAAAAGTGGATGCCATTATATTAACTGGTGGTCTTGCCTATGGGAAGGAATTTGTTAAATCCATTACCGATCGGATTAATTGGATCGCAGATGTAATTGTTCACCCTGGAGAAAATGAGCTCCAAGCACTTGCTGAAGGAGCGCTACGTGTATTACGTGGGGAAGAAGAAGTGAAGGAATACCCCGGCCGTTATGAAACCATTAAAATTTAGTGTTATTAGGAGGAAATTATTGTGGCACAGGAATACGATTTAGTCATTCTTGGCGGTGGTACGGGAGGCTATGTAGCAGCCATTCGTGCCTCTCAGCTAGGTTTAAAAACAGCAATAGTTGAAAAAGGAAAACTTGGAGGTACATGTCTTCATAAAGGATGTATACCAAGTAAGGCACTGCTTAGAAGTGCGGAAGTTTATGCAACGGCCAAACGCGGTGAAGAATTTGGTGTTTTAACAAAAGAAGTATCTGTTGATTTTGGGAAGGTACAGGAGAGAAAAAATAAAATTGTCGAACAGCTACATAAAGGTGTTCAACACTTAATGAAGCAAGGAAAGATTGATGTATATGAAGGCTATGGTAGAATTCTAGGACCGTCAATTTTTTCTCCAATGCCTGGTACCATTTCAGTTGAAATGAATAATGGTACAGAGAATGAAATGCTTATACCTAAAAATGTTATTATTGCCACAGGTTCTAGGCCAAGAACACTTCCAGGCTTGGAAATTGACGGAGAATATGTTATGTCTTCTGATGAAGCACTAAACCTTGAAACACTTCCAAACTCAATCATTATTGTTGGAGGTGGAGTGATTGGAATAGAATGGGCATCCATGCTTTCTGATTTTGGAGTTGATGTGACTGTCATCGAATATGCAGACCGAATCATTCCTACAGAAGATCATGAAATTTCTAAAGAAATGCAGCGATTAATGAAGAAAAAAGGTGTTAAACTTGTTACTGGGGCAAAGGTCTTGCCAGAAACTTTGGTTAAAGAAAATGGTGTCATCATTTCTGCTGAAGTAAAAGGTACCGTTCAAGAATTTAAGGCAGATAAGCTCCTTGTTTCAGTTGGGCGTCAGGCAAATATAGAAGGTATCGGTCTTGAAAATACAGATATTCAAGTTGAGAAAGGGTTTATCGTTACTAACGAGTTTTTCCAAACGAAGGAGTCCCATATTTATGCAATTGGAGATGTAATTGGTGGTCTCCAACTTGCACATGTTGCTTCTCATGAAGGGATTGTGGCAGTTGAGCATATTGCAGGAAAAAATCCAGCTCCGATTCAATACCACTTAGTCTCTAGATGTATATATAGTAATCCAGAGGTTTCAAGTGTGGGAATCACGGAAGAGCAGGCAAAAGAAAAAGGCCATAAAGTTAAAGTTGGAAAATTTTCCTTCCGAGCGATTGGAAAAGCACTTGTTTTTGGAGAATCAGATGGTTTTGTAAAAATTATTGCTGATCAAGAAACGGATGACATTCTTGGTGTTCATATGATTGGTCCTCATGTAACAGACATGATTTCAGAGGCAGGGCTTGCGATGGTGCTTGATGCAGTACCGTGGGAAATTGCTCATACTATTCATCCACATCCGACTCTTTCTGAGGCAATTGGAGAAGCCGCATTGGCAGTGGATGGTAAGGCGCTTCACGCATAAAAAGGTGAAAAAGGATAATTTTTAACGTAATGGGAGGAATGAATGTAATGGTGGAAAAGCGTCATGAAGCTTTAGGTTTAAGCGATGACAAAGTTCTGGAAATGTATGAAACGATGCTCCTTGCCCGCCGAATTGACGAGCGGATGTGGTTGTTAAACCGTGCCGGGAAAATACCTTTTGTCATTTCGTGTCAAGGACAGGAAGCCGCACAGGTTGGTGCTGCTTTTGCACTAGATCGTGAAAAAGATTATGTACTTCCATATTACCGTGATATGGGCGTCGTATTAACATTTGGTATGACTGCCAAAGAGCTAATGCTTTCTGGATTTGCTAAGGCAGAAGATCCTAACTCAGGTGGGCGTCAAATGCCAGGACACTTTGGACAAAAGAAGAATCGGATTGTTACGGGGTCATCACCTGTTACTACTCAAGTGCCTCACGCGGTTGGTATTGCTCTAGCCGGTAAAATGGAAAATAAAGATTTTGTAACTTTTGTAACCTTTGGAGAAGGTTCCTCCAATCAGGGTGATTTCCATGAGGGAGCAAACTTTGCAGGAGTACATAAGCTTCCAGTAATTTTCATGTGTGAAAACAATAAGTATGCTATTTCTGTTCCAATTGAAAAACAATTGGCTTGTGAAAAAGTGTCTGATCGTGCCATTGGATATGGAATGCCTGGATTTACTGTTGATGGAAATGATCCATTAGAAGTGTATAAGGTTGTCAAAGAAGCAGCAGAACGCGGCCGACGTGGAGAAGGTCCTACGTTAATTGAAACGGTCTCTTACCGACTAACACCACACTCTTCAGATGATGATGATCGATCCTACCGTGCGCCTGATGAAGTGGCTAAAGCCAAAACAAAGGATCCAATCATTACGTTTGGTGCTTATTTAAAAGAAACTGGTGTCATGAATGATGAGTTGGAAAAAGAAATAAACGACCGTGTAATGAAAATCGTTAATGAGGCTACCGAATACGCTGAAAATGCTCCGTATGCAGACCCAGAGCATGCGTTGAAATATGTTTATGCGGACAGGTAAGGGGGAAGGAACATGGCAGTAATTTCTTATATTGATGCAGTAACAATGGCCATTCGCGAGGAAATGGAAAGAGATCCGAAAGTTTTCATTCTTGGTGAAGACGTAGGTAAAAAAGGCGGCGTTTTTAAAGCAACTCAAGGATTATATGAACAATTTGGTGAAGAACGGGTAATCGATACTCCACTTGCGGAATCTGCAATAGCAGGAGTCGGCATAGGTGCAGCAATGTATGGCATGCGGCCTATTGCAGAAATGCAATTTGCTGATTTTATCATGCCTGCTGTGAACCAAATTATTTCTGAAGCTGCAAGAATCCGTTATCGTTCCAACAATGATTGGAACTGCCCAATTGTAATTCGTGCACCATATGGTGGCGGAGTCCATGGAGCTCTCTATCACTCCCAGTCTGTCGAAGCAGTTTTTGCCAACCAGCCTGGATTGAAAATCGTCATGCCTTCTACTCCATATGATGTAAAAGGATTACTAAAAGCAGCGATTCGTGACGATGACCCTGTATTGTTTTTTGAGCATAAGCGGGCATATCGCTTAATTAAAGGGGAAGTACCGACAGATGATTATACGATCCCAATTGGTAAGGCGGATGTAAAGCGAGAGGGAGAAGATATTACGGTAATCACTTACGGTCTTTGTGTGCATTTTGCTTTACAGGCAGCGGAAAAGTTAGCTAAAGACGGTATCTCTGCACACATATTAGATTTACGTACAGTTTATCCGCTTGATAAAGAGGCGATTATTGAAGCTGCTTCTAAAACTGGAAAGGTGTTGCTCGTGACTGAGGACAATAAGGAAGGCAGCATTATGAGTGAGGTAGCGGCAATTATTTCAGAGCATTGTTTATTTGAATTAGATGCACCAATTAAACGTCTAGCAGGTCCGGATGTTCCGGCCATGCCATATGCTCCAACAATGGAGAAATTCTTCATGGTTAATCCGGAAAAAGTAGAAAAAGCAATGCGAGAGCTAGCAGAATTCTAATCAATAAGATAAAGTTCCCTAATTGCCCTTGATCAGAATAAGGCGCACTTTACCAGATGGCTAGTAACAAAAAAATAGGTGCGTCTTTTGATCTTGGGCTAAGGGCTGGAGCTAGACATAGGAGGTTATAAACAATGACAATTGAACAGATTAAAATGCCCCAATTGGGCGAAAGTGTTACTGAAGGGACAATCAGTAAATGGCTTGTCTCTGTTGGAGACAAAGTAAACAAATATGATCCACTTGCAGAAGTGATGACCGATAAAGTAAATGCAGAAGTTCCGTCTTCTTTTACTGGTGTAATTAAAGAGCTAATTGCAGCAGAAGGAGATACTTTAGCTGTCGGAGAAATTATTTGTACTATCGAGACTGAAGGTGGAGGTACACAGGAAACAAAAGCTGCTGAGAGCAAACAGGAAGAGAATGCCCCTAGTGAGGAAAAACCTGTAAAAGCTACTTCCCAAGGGAATAAAGCCCGCTATTCTCCAGCTGTACTTAAGCTTTCTCAAGAACATGGAATTGACTTATCACAAGTGACAGGTACTGGTGCTGGGGGCCGGATTACTAGAAAAGATTTATTAAAGATTATCGAGTCAGGCAATATTCCGGTTGCTGGAGGACAAACGGCAACACCGGCACAATCTGCTCAAGAGCAGCCAGTTGAAAAGGAAACTGTTCAACCTGCAAAACCAAGTCGACCTTCGGAGACAGCAAGTGCATCTTCCGTTAACATTCCGGTAGCGGCTGGAGACGTTGAGATTCCAGTAACTGGTGTTCGGAAAGCAATTGCTGCGAATATGCTTAGAAGTAAGCATGAAGCTCCTCATGCTTGGACAATGGTCGAAGTGGATGCAACCAACCTTGTAGAATACCGTAATTCTGTAAAAGATGAATTCAAGAAAAAAGAAGGCTTCAATCTAACATTCTTTGCTTTCTTTGTGAAAGCAGTTGCCCAAGCCCTGAAAGAATTCCCGCAAATTAATTCTATGTGGGCTGGTGATAAAATAATTCAAAAGAAAGAAATTAATATTTCTATTGCTGTTGCAACTGATGATGCTTTATTTGTGCCTGTTATTAAAAATGCGGATGAAAAGACGATCAAAGGCATTGCCCGTGAAATCTCTGAACTTGCTAATAAGGTAAGATCCGGAAAGCTCCGTCCGGAGGATATGCAGGGCGGAACAATTACGGTAAATAACACAGGTTCTTTTGGTTCGATTCAATCGATGGGAATTATTAACTACCCGCAAGCAGCCATTATTCAGGTTGAATCCATTGTGAAACGTCCTGTTGTTATGAATAATGGCATGATTGCTGTCCGTGACATGGTTAACCTATGTATGTCACTTGACCATCGTGTGTTGGATGGGCTAGTTTGTGGACGCTTCCTTGCTCGAGTGAAAGAAATTATTGAAAATATGTCAAAATCGAATACTTCAATTTACTAAAATTAAACCGCTGCCCTAAGGGTGGCGGTTATTTTTCATTGATTGAATTCAATAAGTATTCTAAAATAGAATTAATAGAATTTTATTTTAATTTAAAAAATAAAGGGGGTAGTGGGTGTTGGAAAATATTCTGAAACAGACTTTTCCATCCTATAGTTTGGATGATTGGCGCGAAAAGGCTGAGCGATCGCTCAGGGGTCAAAAGATAGAAACTTTGCAAAGTTCTACATATGAAAACATAATTTTGAAACCGCTTTACACTTCTATGGATGAAAATTCAGTAACACAATATCCCGGTGGAGGAGATTATAGAAGAGGGATCGATCCGCTTGGGTATGTAACAAATGAATGGAAGATTGCCCAGCAAATTTCTGCTAACACTCCTGAAGAATTAAAACAAAAGCTTTATGATGTGTTTGAAAAAGGGCAAACGGCTATTTCATTTCAGATAAATAAAGAAGTAATAGATTATTTCCCGTATTTTTTAACAGAATTATATAAAAAATATCCATTTTCACTGAATACAAAAAGACTTCAGAGGGAAGTGCTGTCTGCACTAGAAAACTTACAATTAGAAACTAAAGATGTCACTGGATATATTGCCAATGACCCTATTTCCCTTTTTATTGTAGATGGAGCCATTTCTGAAGAGTTCCTTCAGGAGTGGGTTGAAGTTGTTCAACATGCCAATAAAAGTTTTCCAAATCTACGTACCATATTAGTTGATACAACCCCTTATCACAATGGCGGAGCAAATGCCGTTCAAGAGCTGGCAGTTGCCGCGGCAACAGGGGTATTTTATTTGGAGCAGTTAATTGATAGCGGAATGGAACTTGAAAACGCTCTTTCAAAGATTATTTTCCAATTCTCGATTGGTAGCAACTTCTTCATGGAATTGGCTAAGCTCCGGGCAGCACGTGTTATTTGGAATCGAGTGACCGAGCTTTATGGTGCTGAAGAAAATGACCGGAAAATGCACATCGCTGCTACCACTTCCTATTTTACGAAAACAATTCATGATCCACATGTTAATTTGCTTCGTACTGCAAATGAGGCATTTGCTGCGGTTTTAGGTGGGGTTCAGTATTTGAATGTGTCACCATTTGATGAACTAACCGGCTCTACTATTCTCTCAGAACGAACGGCCCGTAACATTCAGCTAATATTAAAAGAAGAATCTCATTTGCAAAAGGTTATTGATCCAGCAGGTGGGTCTTGGTATATCGAAACATTGACTAATCAATTAGCGGAAAAAGCATGGGAATTCTTCAAAAAAATAGATGAAAAAGGCGGAATACTTGAATCACTCAAAACAAACTGGATGCAAAATGAAATTGCTGTTGTTTTTGATAAAAAGAATCAAGATATTCAGACTAGAAAGCAAAAAATTATAGGTACAAATGTATATGCCAAGCTGGATGAAGTCCTCTCAAATCAAAAAGTTCAAAAGGAAACAGCTGATTTTAAAGGTGGTTCATTAATAACAATAGAAGCCATTCCACAGAAGAGATTGGCTGAACCGTTTGAGGAACTACGCCTCAAGGCAAAGGAACTAGAGGAAAAATATGGGGTAGTACCAACTGTTGCTATTCTTTGTCTTGGTGAGTTAAAGCAGCATAAACCAAGGCTTGATTTCATGAAAGGATTTTTCGCAGCTGGTGGAGTTCATTCTCTTGAAAGTAAGCCGATCCATTCAATTGAACAGGCTCGGGAGTTTGTTACTAATGTTAATTCTCAATTCATTACACTTTGCGGTACAGATGATCTGTATGAATTAATAGGTCATGAGATAGTAAAATTATTAAAGTCTGAAAATTCTAACCTAACTTTTTATCTGGCTGGTCTTCCCGAAAAAGATAAGCAGGATCAATGGCTAGTAGAAGGAATTGAAAAGTTCATTCATATAAAAAGCAACTGCTATCAAACTGTTAAATCGATTTTAGCAGCCATGGAGGTGACCCTAGTTGAAAAGACAAAAGCCTGATTTTCAACAAGCAGCATTGTTTAATGAACAGTCATCTTTATCAGAACAAGAGTGGAAAGAAAAAGTGGACAAGGAAATTGCAGCTTCCATTGATGAGTTACTGTTTGAAACAAATGAACAAATTAAATTAAAGCCACTTTATACAAAGAAAGATCGCGATGGCTTGGAACATCTTGATCACATACCTGGTCTACCTCCATATACACGTGGGCCTTATCCGACTATGTATGTCAATCGTCCGTGGACAGTCAGACAGTATGCAGGATTCTCAACTGCAGAAGAAAGCAATGCTTTTTACCGCAGGAATTTAGCCATGGGGCAAAAGGGATTATCGGTCGCATTCGACTTGGCCACCCATAGGGGCTATGATTCGGATCACCCGCGTGTAATTGGAGATGTTGGAAAAGCGGGTGTTGCTATTGATTCTGTTCTTGATATGAAAACATTGTTTGAAGGTATTCCTTTAGACCAAATGTCTGTATCGATGACAATGAATGGAGCTGTTCTCCCTATTCTTGCTTTTTTTATTGTCACGGCAGAAGAGCAAGGGGTCAGTCAGGAAAAGCTGGCAGGTACTATTCAAAATGATATTTTAAAAGAATACATGGTTCGTAACACCTATATTTATCCACCTGAAATGTCAATGAAAATTATTTCTGATATTTTTGAATATACATCAAAGTACATGCCAAAGTTTAATAGTATCAGTATTTCAGGCTATCATATGCAAGAGGCTGGTGCCCCAGCTGACATTGAATTGGCTTATACTCTTGCGGATGGGTTAGAGTATGTCAGAACCGGATTGAAAGCAGGGATTGATATAGACTCATTTGCCCCTAGACTGTCATTTTTCTGGGCGATTGGCATGAATTATTTTATGGAAGTTGCCAAAATGAGGGCTGGCAGATTTATTTGGGCAAAAATGATGAAATCTTTTAATCCTAAAAATGAAAAATCAATGGCTTTAAGGACTCATTCACAAACTTCCGGATGGAGCTTAACAGAGCAGGATCCATTTAATAATGTGACCCGGACATTGATTGAAGCTCATGCTGCTGCTATGGGCCATACTCAATCCCTGCATACGAACGCCTTAGACGAGGCGATTGCTTTGCCAACTGATTTCTCTGCACGAATTGCTAGGAATACTCAGTTATTTTTGCAAGAGGAAACTGGAATTACAAAAGTCATTGACCCATGGGCGGGTTCGTATTATGTTGAAAAACTAACAAACGAATTAATACAACGTGCTTGGAAACATATCGAAGAGATTGAACAACTGGGAGGAATGGCGAAAGCAATTGAAACCGGACTACCCAAAATGCGAATTGAAGAAGCGGCTGCTAGAAGACAAGCACAAATTGATTCTGGAATGGAAACAATTATTGGCGTCAATCGTTATCGTCTGGAAAGGGAAGAAGCAATTGATATTTTAGATATCGATAATACTGCTGTCCGCCTCAAGCAAATTGAAAAATTGAAAATGTTAAAAGCAAATCGTGATGCTGATAAAGTAGAAGAGGCATTAAATGCATTAACCGAGGCAGCAGCGACCGGAAAGAAAAATTTGCTGGAAATGGCAGTACAGGCGGCACGAGTTAGAGCCACTTTAGGTGAAATTTCAGATGCGATTGAAAAGGTGGCTGGAAGACATAAGGCAGTCATTCGCTCTATCAGCGGGGTTTACAATACGGCTTATAATAATGAAGAGGAAATTGCGATTGTTAAGAAAATGACTGATGAATTTCTCGAAAACGAGGGAAGGAGACCGAGAATTTTAATAGCTAAAATGGGGCAGGATGGTCATGATCGGGGGGCCAAGGTAGTAGCAACTGCCTTTAGTGATCTTGGCTTTGATGTGGATATTGGTCCTTTATTCCAAACTCCTGAAGAAACTGCACTTCAAGCTGTAGAAAACGATGTCCATGTAATCGGGATGAGTTCCCTTGCTGCTGGTCATAAAACCCTACTACCACAGCTTGTGGCAGAGCTAAAAAAGCTTGGACGTGAAGATATTCTAGTTGTTGTCGGAGGAGTCATTCCAGCCCAGGATTATCAATTCCTTTATGACAATGGAGCTGCGGCTATTTTTGGGCCAGGAACCATTATCCCGGTTTCTGCTCAAAAGGTAATCAAGGAAATATATAAAAAACTGGGCTATGAGGAAGTGGATCAGTAATGTCTATGGATCAAAGGCCAGAATGGAGTGATCCCAATAAGCCTGAACAATGTTCAAGTTTCATTAGAAAAGGAGATGGGCAGGAAAACCATCCGGTTTCTGTTCAAAAATATTCTCGTTTTCAAAAACACAAGTCAACAGAACCTACTGTTCAAGAACTCTATGAGGGCGTTTTAAAGGGAGACAGGAGCTTACTTGCGAGAGCCATTACATTGGTAGAGAGTAATGCGGAGCGGCATTTTCAGAAGTCCCAGCAGCTCTTGCAAATGCTGTTACCTCATACCGGAAAAGCAATACGGGTCGGTATCACAGGGGTTCCTGGTGCAGGGAAAAGCACCTTTATTGAAGCATTCGGAACCTATCTTTGTGGGCTCGGCCTTCGTATCGCTGTCCTGGCGATTGACCCAAGCTCTAGTATCAGTGGAGGAAGTATTCTTGGTGACAAAACGCGAATGGAGCAGTTAGCAAGAAATCCTCATGCTTTTATCCGTCCATCCCCAACTGCCGGGAAGCTTGGTGGCGTTCATCGCAAAACGAGAGAAGCTATGCTTATTTGTGAGGCTGCTGGTTTTGATGTCATCTTGATTGAAACAGTTGGAGTCGGCCAAAGTGAGGTTATCATTCGGGATATGGTTGACTTTTTCATGCTCCTGGTTTTGACAGGTGCTGGGGACGAATTACAAGGCATGAAAAAAGGAATCATGGAACTCGCTGATGCCATTATTGTCCATAAAGCAGATGGAGATAATAAACTAATGGCGGAAAAGACGAAAAGAGAATATAATCGAATTCTGCATTTCCTCCAACCCGCTACAAGAGGTTGGCAGACAAAAGCATATACATGTTCTTCCTTGACTAAGGAAGGGGTTGGTGATATTTGGAAAGTAATCCAATCATTTGAGCAAAAAGGAAAAGCTTCCGGGGTTTTTGAAGAAAGAAGAAAAAGCCAATCAAGAGAATGGATGTATTCAATGATTACAGACCATCTTCATTATCAGTTTTATCAACATCCTGATGTAAAAAATCAGCTTCCGAAATTTGAGAATAAAGTAATTGCGGGGGATATAACTGTAGCTACGGCCGTAGAGAAGCTGTTTCAACTTTTCCTTGATCGTAAAAACTGAAACAGCCATTATTGGCAAGTTAACTTAAAAAATTGTAATAATGATATATGAACTGTTATGATGTAGTTATAAGTTATTTAGGAGTGATTTCAGTGAGCATGGATTTTAATATTTTCATGAATGATGTGGTTCGCCAGGCACGTCAAGAAATGATCGATGCAGGTTATGAAGAACTTAAAACCCCAGAGGATGTGGAAAAGGCTTTTGCAAGAAAAGGCACCACATTAGTGATGATTAATTCTGTATGCGGTTGTGCCGGTGGGATTGCCCGCCCTGCAGCAGCCCACTCCATTCATTATGATAAGCGGCCAGATCATCTAGTAACTGTTTTTGCCGGCCAGGATAAGGAAGCAACAGCAGCGGCACGAAGCTATTTTACTGGTTACCCACCATCTTCCCCTTCCTTTGCCTTATTAAAAGATGGTAAGATTTGTTCAATGATCGAAAGACACGAAATTGAAGGTAGTGATCCGGCAACTGTAGTTGCAAAACTACAGCAAGAATTTGATAAATATTGTGAAGAATTATAATGAATCAAAGGACCATCCCAATTTTCATGGGTGGTCCTTTTAAGTTTTAGATTTTAAAAAATATAGTGTTAATGAAAGGTAAAGGTAAAAATGTTTTTGAGGAATTGGCAAAGAACATAGAGTAATAAAAACAGAGGGACTGTTGTATTAGCAATCTCTCAATTTTTTATGATAGAAATTGCCCAATACCTACGAGGAGGGTAGAGGCAAGCATTGCAAGTAACATTAAATAAACAATAACTTTTCGTGTTTTCTTATTTTTCAAATTGAATACCTCCTGAAAAACAATGGATTTGTCTATATTGTACTTGGAAAAGGACAATTGAACAACGGAACAAGCTTGTAGATCAGGAAGGATTTTATTAACTTTTTCACGAATACATTAAGTGTCGAATTTTATATTAATTTGGAACAGAGGGGTTTAAATGATTAAAAAAGTCGACCATATTGGCATAGCTGTGAAATCACTTGATGGTGCGCTTCCTTTTTATACAGAAGTATTGCAGCTACCGTTGATTGGGATTGAAGAGGTAGAGAGTCAAAAAGTAAAGGTTGCATTTATCAAAGCAGGTGAAACCAAGCTTGAGCTACTGGAACCTACCTCTGCTGAAAGCCCAATTGCCAAATTTATCGAAAAACGTGGGGAGGGTATTCACCATTTGGCCTTGGGGGTGGAATCGATCGAGGAGAGAATTCGAGAAATGTCGGAAAAAGGTATCCGTATGATTGATGAACATCCTAGGCCAGGAGCGGGAGGAGCTGAAATCGCCTTCATGCATCCAAAAGCAGCTTCAGGTGTATTAGTCGAGCTATGTGAAAAGAAAGTGAAAAAGGGGTAACAAAAATGGACATCTATGAGAAAATAAATGAATTATACGACCGACGTCGGGAAGTGGAACTTGGCGGCGGTGATGAACGAATTGAAAAGCAGCATGAAAAAGGAAAACTTACTGCCAGAGAAAGAATTGAGCTTTTAGTGGATAAAGGAACTTTTGTAGAGCTTAATCCATTTATCGAGCATCGGACTACTGACTTTGGTATGGATGAACAAAAGGGCCCTGGAGACGGAGTTGTCACCGGTTACGGAAAGGTGAATGGCCGTCCAATCTATTTGTTTTCTCAAGACTTTACTGTTTTTGGCGGGGCTCTAGGTGAAATGCATGCCAAAAAAATTGCGAATGTTATGGATTTAGCAGCGAAAAACGGGACACCTTTTGTCGGATTAAATGATTCTGGAGGAGCACGGATCCAGGAGGGGGTCGTCTCTTTAGATGGTTATGGACATATTTTTTACCGTAACTCTATTTATTCAGGTGTCATCCCACAAATCTCGGTTATTATGGGCCCGTGTGCGGGTGGAGCAGTTTACTCACCTGCGATTACCGATTTTGTTATAATGGTGGAAAAAACAAGTCAAATGTTTATTACCGGTCCGAAAGTAATTGAAACCGTTACCGGTGAGAAAATCAGTGCCGAAGATCTTGGTGGGGCTGCCGTACATAACTCTATTAGTGGTAATGCGCATTTCAGTGCTGCAACAGAAGAAGAGGCACTCATGACAGTTCGTAAACTATTAAGCTATTTACCACAAAACAATGAGGAAAAGCCACCAAAGGTCCAAATGAAGGATGAAGATGATTACCGTCCGGACTTAACCGATGTTATTCCATTTGATGCCGTTAGGCCATACGATGTCCGTACTGTCATTGAGCAAGTAGTGGACCCAGAGTCCTTTATGGAAATCCAGCGGGATTTTGCCAAAAATATTGTTGTTGGATTTGCTAGAGTAAAAGGAGAGACAGTAGGACTTGTTTGCAATCAGCCAAAAGTGATGGCAGGCGGATTGGATATCGATTCTTCCGATAAAGCAGCGCGTTTTATTCGGACTTGTGATTCCTTTAATATTCCTATTATTACATTTGAAGATGTGACCGGTTTCTTCCCGGGCGTCAAACAAGAACATGGTGGTATCATTCGTCATGGAGCAAAAATTTTGTATGCTTATTCCGAAGCAACCGTACCTAAATTGACTATTATTTTGCGGAAAGCATATGGTGGGGCTTATGTAGCGCTAAACAGTAAATCCATTGGTGCTGATTTAGTATTTGCCTGGCCGAACGCGGAAATTGCCGTAATGGGGCCGCAGGGAGCAGCCAATATTATTTTTGCCAAAGAAATTCAGAATAGTGAAAATCCAGAGCAGACTAGGCAACAAAAGATTGAAGAGTATCGAAAAAAATTTGCTAATCCATATGTTGCTGCTGCTAGAGGGATGGTTGATGATGTTATTGATCCGCGGGAGACACGAATTAAAATTATCCAAGCTTTAGATATGCTTCGGAATAAAAAAGAATCACGTCCGTATAAAAAACATGGAAATATTCCGTTGTAAAAAATTTCACTTATGGAAAACGGCGGGCTATATGCTCGTCTTTTATTTGATGGTAATCAGAGGAAAAGGTATACTAGAAAAGTGAATACATAGTTTGGAGGGTTCGCCAAATGGTTAATCAGGAACGTCTGCTTAATGAATTTTTAGAGCTTGTGCAAATTGATTCAGAAACTAAATATGAAACCGAAATTGCTAAAGTATTAAAGCAAAAATTTACGGATTTAGGTTTAGAAGTTATTGAGGATGATACGACTTCTGTCACCGGGCATGGGGCAGGTAACTTAGTTTGTACCCTTCCTGCAACAAAAGAAGGAGTTGATCCAATTTATTTTACTTCCCATATGGACACCGTCGTCCCTGCTAAAGGGGTTAAGCCATCCATTAAGGACGGCTATGTTGTTACTGACGGTACTACAATCCTAGGGGCGGACGATAAAGCCGGACTTGCAGTCATGCTTGAAACAATTCGTGTTCTTAAAGAGCAAAATAAGGAGCACGGAATGATTCAATTTATTATTACGGTTGGGGAAGAATCCGGTCTTGTTGGAGCAAAAGCTCTTGATCCTTCATTAGTGAAGGCGAAATATGGATATGCGCTTGACAGTGATGGCTTAGTAGGAAATGTGGTTGTTGCAGCGCCAACCCAAGCAAAAATAAAAGCGGTCATTTACGGAAAAACGGCTCATGCGGGTGTAGCACCTGAAAAAGGAGTTTCTGCCATTACAATTGCAGCTAAGGCGATTTCGAAAATGCCGCTTGGAAGAATTGATCATGAAACAACAGCAAATATTGGACGTTTTGAAGGCGGGCAGGCAACAAACATCGTTTGTGACCGTGTAGATATTTTGGCAGAGGCCCGTTCACTAGTTCCAGAGAAAATGGAAGCACAAGTTGCCAAAATGAAGGAAGCCTTTGAATCTGTTGCTGCTGAAATGGGAGGCAAAGCAGAGGTAGACGTGGAAATCATGTATCCAGGTTTTAAATTTGGTGAAGGCGATCAAGTGGTAGAAATTGCCCGCAAAGCAGCTGCAAAAATAGGTCGTAGCTGTGAATTATTACATAGTGGTGGCGGCAGCGATGCGAATGTTATTGCGGGATTCGGTATTCCTACCGTGAACCTTGCTGTAGGTTACGAAGAAATTCATACTACAAACGAGCGCATGCCAATTGAGGAACTATACAAGCTGGCAGAAATGACTCTTGCGATTATTGATGAAGTGTCCAATCAATAAATTTCTAAAAAAAGACGGGTTACTGAAATAAAAAGTACCCTATAGAGTAGACATAAAAAAGTCTACCTATAGGGTACTTATTTTTTGGCTTCGAGTATGTCTATAGCAAGAGCCCTAGTGACGTATGTCTTCCGCCCTCATGCTCCACGATCAGTCAATATCGAATTGCCTCAGGCTTCGTATTTCCTTTACAAGCAAGCATAAGTATCGACCGAACAAAAACGATCACTTTTGGAGGAAGTCATACACGTTGCCTTTTTTCGATTATGCTTCCTACTTTGAAGGAATATGGATTTCTTTAAAGTCTTCTGCAATAAGCGTATTAGGAAAAGTTTCAGCAGCTTCTTGGACTAATTCTTGCCATGCATTTCGTTCGTAACGAGAACTGATATGAGTGAGACATAGTTTTTTACAATCGGCTTGAAGGGCAATTTCAGCAGCTTGCTTTGTTGTTGAGTGAAAATATTTAAAGGCAAGATGCTCTTCTCCTTTTGAAAAAGTGGCTTCATGAACCAAAATATCTGCATTTTTTGCAAGTTTCAGGGCATTTTCGCAAACTCTTGTGTCGCCAAGAATGGTAACTATCCTTCCTCTTTGAGGAGGTCCGAGAAATTCTTCCGGTTCAATGACTCGGCCATCCTCTAGGACAACCCTCTCACCATTTTTTATTTTTTTAAAAATCGGTCCCGGCTTTACCCCTGCAGCTTTTAACTTTTCAGCCAGTAAGGTACCTGGTTTGTCCTTTTCCACAACTCGATATCCGTAAGATGGTATTCCATGATCTAAAAGTCCCGCTTCTACGATGAATTGATCATCTTCAAAAATAATACCCTCTTCAATTTCTATAACGTTGATTGGATATTTTAAATAACTTTGACTAATAGAGAGACTCAAGTGAATATATTCTTTAATCCCTTTTGGGCCATAAATGGTTACTTCTGATTCACCGCCTTGAAAAGAACGGCTTGATAGGAGTCCAGGAAGTCCGTAAAGATGATCCCCATGTAGATGGGTGATAAAAATTTTTTCAATTCGTCTTGGTTTGATGGAGGTATGTAATATTTGATGTTGGGTTGCTTCACCGCAATCAAACAGCCAAATTGCCCCTCTTTCTTCAAGCAATTTTAGGGCAATGGAGGTAACGTTTCGAAGCTTTGCTGGCATACCAGCTCCAGTTCCTAAAAAGAATAAATCCATATGAATTCCTCACTTTTTCGTTCCTTTATCCAATATTGATACTATACCATAAACTCTTTTTCTTTGCTCTTTTTCGCATTTCTTTTTAAAATAGGATCAATGACTATTAAATATAATATTTTTACAAATTCTAAAGAAGAGAAAGTATTTTCATCAATCTACATAACAGTATCTAAACTATTGGAAAAGAGGTTTTAATCTTGGAGCAAAATATGACATCATTGATTATGATTTTTGGAGCAACAGGAGATTTAGCAAAAAGGAAATTATTCCCTTCTATTTTTAGGTTGTATGAAAGGGGAAAGTTGGATAAATTTGCTGTTATAGGTGTAGCAAGAAGACCCCTTTCAAATGAAGAGTTTCAACAAAATGTTGTTGATTCGGTAAAGTCGGCATTGGGCGATGATAAGAATTTAGATGAATTTGTCTCTCATTTTTATTATCAATCACTTGATGTGGATGATTCCGGTTCTTACACCGATTTAAAAAAATTAGCAGATCAAATTGATGACCATTATGATCTAGAAGGGAATCGAATCTTCTATTTGGCTATGGCGCCGCAATTTTTTGGACCGATTGCTCTCCATTTAAAATCAGATGGTTTAACTGATGTAAAAGGATATAAGAGGCTTGTCATTGAAAAGCCATTTGGTCATGATTTAGAATCGGCAAAAGAATTAAATAAACAAATACGTACTGCCTTTGCAGAGGAAGAAATTTATCGTATTGACCACTATTTAGGAAAAGAAATGGTGCGGAACATTGAGGTTATTCGTTTTGCGAATGCCATCTTTGAACCTTTATGGAACAACCGCTATATTTCTAATATTCAGATTACATCTAGTGAAGTTCTTGGTGTGGAAGAACGTGGCCGTTATTATGAGTCAAGTGGTGCTTTACGTGATATGGTTCAAAACCATATGCTGCAAATGGTGGCACTGCTGGCAATGGAGCCGCCAATCAGTCTTACTACCGATGAAATTCGCTCTGAGAAAGTTAGAGTATTCCGGGCACTAAGACAGATTGAGGGGGATGAAGTAAACGAATATTTTGTACGTGGCCAATATGGCGAGGGAACCATCGATGATAAGCAAGTTCCAAAATATCGTGATGAACCAATGGTCGATAAAGAATCCAATACGGAAACCTTTGTGGCCGGTAAAATTATGATTGATAACTTCCGTTGGGCTGGTGTTCCTTTTTATATTCGGACAGGAAAACGGATGAAGGCCAAATCAACCAAGATCGTTGTACAATTTAAAGATATTCCAATGAACCTCTATTACCAGACAGAGAAAATGTTGAATCCAAATTTACTAGTTATTCATATCCAGCCTGAAGAGGGAATTACCCTTTATTTGAACGCCAAAAAAGCAGGCGGGAAGTTAGATGCACAAAATGTCAAACTTAGCTTTGCTAATACAGGTGTCCATGCTATGAACACCCCTGAAGGTTATGAGAAGCTTATTTATGACTGCATGCGCGGGGATGCTACGAATTTCACTCATTGGGATGAAGTAGCGTACTCTTGGGCATTTGTTGATAAAATTTCAGCTGTCTGGGAAAAGACAAAAGGAGATTTTCCAAATTATCAAGCGGGTTCCATGGGACCGGATGCAGCAGATAAACTATTAGAAAAAGATGGATTTTTCTGGTGGCCGGTGACAGATTTAGATGTTGATATTTGTAAATAATCAAAAAGCTCCACATGCTAACTTTAGCACTGTGGAGCTTTTAATCATTTTCATCCTCTTTTTTTGAAAATGCTTGAAGAAAGTCTTTATTAAAACTAGTGTTAGTTCCGATTCGATGAGTAGGATCTACCATGTGTGAACCGGCACTTTTTATAATCTTTTTCCCGTATTTATCACGGAGGCTTGATAATGTTTTAAGTAGTGGTTCCTTTTTTGCTTCTTTTTCGTACGAAAATAAATTCAATTGTTTGTAGGCATGCTCCTGTTCTACTAAATCAAATCCGGTTATACCTAATAATCGAACGGGATTACCGTTCCAATGTTTCATAAATAGCTGCTTTGCTTGTTCTGAAATTTCCTCTTTTTGGTTAATGGGGTTTCCTGTCTTTGTGCTTCTTGTAATCGTTTTTCGGTCTTTATAGCGGATGGTTACTCCTAGTGTTGTTGATAAGACATTTTTCCGTTTTAATCTTACAGAAACGGTTGTTGCCAATGAATCCAACACGTGAAAAATTTCTTGTTGATTGGTTGTGTCATGAGGCAGGGTAGTGGAATTGCCAATACTTTTAAAATACTCAATGGATTCTGGATCAACCGGCCGATGATCAATTCCATTTGCGCGCTCTTTTAAACGAACCCCATTGATTCCGAGAAGTGTCTTCAGTTGAATATCATTCGCCTTTGCTAAATCACCGATTGTTTGAATTCCGATCGTTTTGAGCTTTTCTGCAGTCTTCTTGCCAACCCCATGCATTTCACTGGTGTTTAACGGCCATAGAATGTTAGGAATATCTCGCTTACGAAGGATGGTTATTCCTAACGGTTTTTTCATGTCTGAGGCTGTTTTTGCCAAAAATTTATTTGGTGCAATTCCAATACTGCAGGGTAAATCAAGCTGTTCTAAGATTCTTTTTTGGATACTTTCCGCAATCTCAATAGGGGTGCCAAACTCAAAGCTCTCAGTGATATCCATATATCCCTCGTCAATGGAAACAGGTTCCACAAGTTCGGTATAGTGTCTAAGAATATCAAAAATCCCCTTTGAAGCAGCTCTATAACGTTCGAAATTTGGCGGCTTTACAATTAACTGAGGGCACAGCTTTTTCGCTTGCCAAAGCGGCATTGTTGTTTTTACACCAAATTTTCTTGCTTCATAGCTACAGGTGACGATGATTCCTCGACGCTCCTCCACACTTCCAGCAATGGCCAAAGGCTTCCCTTTGAGTGAAGGATCATATGCCATCTCAACCGAAGCGTAAAAGCTGTTCATATCAACATGTAAAATTACTCTTCCGTTTTTCGGATACATTTTCTTCATGGCGCCTCTCCCTTCTATTTTTTAGTTTAGCATATAGAAATTTATATAAGAAGAAAAGACGGCTTCAGCCGTCTTATAGAAAATAGATATTATGAGGTTTAAATCCAGCCGCGTTCATATTGTTTTGGACCTATAATCTCTTCGCCTAATTCTTTTGCAGCTCTTCGTGGCCAGTATGGGTCACGAAGCAATTCCCGTGCTAAGAATACTAAATCTGCTCTTTCATTTTGTAATATTTCTTCTGCTTGAATGGCTGTAGTAATTAATCCAACCGCACCTGTCGGGATGTTTGCCCCATTTTTAATTGTTTCCGCATACTTTACTTGGTAGCCTGGATATACATTAATTTTTGCTGGAACAACAGCTCCTGAGCTCACATCAATTAAGTCCACACCCTGCTCTTTCATCCATTTGGCAAAAGTTATGTAATCTTCCGGTTTCAGCCCATCTTCGTGATAATCATGTGCAGACACACGGACTAACAGCGGTCCGTCCCAAACCGTCTTTACAGCTTCAATAACTTCACGCAAGAATCGGTATCGGTTTTCAGCAGAACCGCCATATTCATCTGTTCGTTTATTGGTAAGAGGGGAAAGGAACTCATTTATGAGATATCCATGAGCACCGTGAATTTCAATGATATCAAAGCCGGCTTTGGCAGCCCTTTCCGCCCCTTTTTTAAAGGCTGCAATTGTTTCTTCAATATCAGCTTTTGTCATTTCCTTTGGTAATTTTGATTTTTCATTAAATCGAATAGCTGATGGAGCAATAATTTCACCTTCTAATTCAGCCTTTCTGCCAGCATGGGCGAGTTGGATCCCAATTTTAGCACCATGTTCCTTTACCAGTCCGGTAAGCTCTTGGAGGCCTTTGATATGGTCATCACTCCAAATACCTAAATCTTGAGGAGAAATGCGTCCTTGTGGTGTAACAGCTGTTGCCTCAACAATGATCAGCCCGACTTGGCCGACCGCTCTTGTGGTGTAATGAGTTCGATGCCAGTTTTGGATGTGGCCATCTTCATTATGGCTGGAATACATACACATTGGTGCCATGACAATCCGATTTTTCAATGTAACCCCCTTAATGGTATAGGGAGTAAATAATTTTGCCGTCATTTTGCCATGCCTCCTTTTTTAAATCACTTTTAGTATAGCAAATAGATTTACAATCATGTAAAATTTTGCTTTTATTATAATGTTTTTCCTACTTGTAGCTGTGAACATAAGGCATCGCCCATACGTTTGGATTGCTCGGCAGCCGCTTTAATGCAGGAAATAAAGGCTTCCTGAACGCCGTGTTCCTCGAGAACACGAATCCCAGCCTCTGTTGTACCTCCAGGGCTAGTCACTTCCCTCCGTAATTGGTTTGGTGATTTGGAAGAGTTTTTGACCATTTCAGCTGCTCCAATTAACGTCTGAACAATAAGTTCTTTTGCTATTTGTTTTTCAAGACCAATTTCAACCGCACTTTTTTCCATTGTTTCAATGAGATAATAAATATAGGCTGGTCCACTACCCGAAAGGCCTGTTACCGCATCGAGTTGTGTTTCCTCGACAAAGGTAACCAATCCCACGGTTTCAAAGAGTTTTTTCGTCATTTCCAATTGTTTTTCAGATACACGGTGATTTACGGCAATTGCTGTGGCCGATTTTCCTACTGCTGCTGATGTATTTGGCATGGATCTGGCAATAGCAAGAGGTTTTCCAGCTAAAGTTTCAATTGTTTCCATTGAAACTCCGGCCAGGACGGATACAATCAGCATATCCCTGGTTAAAAAGGAACGAATATTTTGAATCGCTGATGATGCATCTTTCGGTTTCATGGAAAGCATCACAACGTCCGCATTTTCAAACAGGGTTTGTAAATTGTAGGTACTACGAATCCCATAACGTTCTTCTAAGTATTGGAGCCGGTTTTGATTTGAATGATTTGTCACCCATACATTTTTTCGATCAATTAATCCATTTTCTAGGATTCCGGAAATAAAGGCTTCTGCCATTGAACCTGCACCAACAATAGCTATTTTTTTCATGAAAACTCCTCCTTTTCGTCTAAAAAAATAAAAAGTCTTTCATCCGTAAAGGACGAAAGACCATGCTTCCGTGGTACCACCTTCATTGAACCCTAATTTAATCATATAAGGATTCACTCAACTCCGTTAACGCCGGGTTACGTTAGGTTTTTCCTAAATGCTCATAAGGTAGGTTCAATGATCAAGAGGGCTGTGAAGTCTTTCAGCCTATGAACTTCACTCTCTTTTGCCGTTTCTCATTTACTGGCCTTACTCATTGCATGAAACGAATCGAATTTTTATAAGTGATTATGCAAGAAGGAATGCTTGTCTGTCAAGAGTTAAATTTGTAAATTTTCCGACTTATTTAGAAGGATGTGGAACTGATGACATGTCTTCTTAAAATAGTAAACTTATTTTTATATATTTATTTGAATGTTGAGGGGATTATTACTATGACAGATTAAACTTCCCACTCCTGTTTTAGAAATGTCTATGTTTAATTGGGAAAGGCGAGTGGTAACGTTTTTCGACAATGGTTCGGAAAAGCTTCGGGATTTGTTCGTTACCCTGCTTGACTATTTAGTCTCTATCAGAGAAATTATTAGTAAGATACACAACCTGTGCTTTTCGGTTAAAGGTTTAAGATGAAGTTCAGTTCAGATGGGGTGTTTTCGTGAATCGATTAAAGGATAGAAATATTGTGATTACTGGGGCTTCTGGAGGAATCGGTGCGGAAATTGCTAAGCTTTGTGCGGCAAGGGGAGCAAATCTTGTCTTGCTTGCTAGAAGTCTTGATAAACTGCAGCAACTGGAAATAGAGTTGGAGCAGAAGCATCATGTAAAGGTAGAGGTGTTTCAGCTAGATGTAGCGAATACAGATCAAGTCAAGGAGATTTTTGGGAAGATTTTTGATTTGTTTGGACATATTGACGTTCTCGTTAATAATGCTGGTTTTGGTGTGTTCCGCGAGGCTCATGAAGCAACGATGGACGAAATTAAAGGAATGTTTGAGGTAAATGTGATTGGTTTAATGGCCTGTACTAGCATGGTATTACCAAAAATGCGTGAACGACGCTTTGGACATATTATTAATATTGCATCACAGGCTGGAAAAATCGCTACACCAAAATCAAGTGTTTATTCGGCAACCAAGCATGCTGTTTTAGGATACACCAACGCCCTTCGGATGGAACTTGATGACGTTCATGTTTTAGTGACCTCCGTCAATCCCGGACCGATTGCTACCAACTTTTTCAACATTGCCGATGAAAAAGGGACTTACGTGAAGAATGTACAAAAATTTATGCTACAGCCAGAATATGTAGCTAGAAAAGTTGTTGACAGTATGCTCACAAAAACAAGGGAAATCAATTTGCCGCGTTGGATGAATATAGGCAGTGTCGTCTATGTCCTTTTCCCATGGTTGTTTGAGCGGATTGGTAAACGAATTTTGAATAAGAAATAAGTGCCACGGGAAAGCCCCCAGCAATAAATGGATTGCGGGGGTTATGTTTTTGTTATATTCGCTTCAATTTCCAAACCTTTCACTTGTAAAAAAGAAATGTAGTCCATTTCTGAATAGGAAGTACACCAAGCCATTAAATTCATATAGCCATAGCTCAACAGAGTGAATAGCGCCTAATTCTAAATGTTAGCCCAAAGAGGCTAGGCTGAACAACTTGATTTGCTTGGAACTAATTTCTAACCACAACCAACCCAAACAGAAAAAATAATCATTAAGATCAATCTGTTTAAACAAGGAAGATGAACATGCATTTTCCTTTTCAATGGATCTTCATACAACCTAATGAGTAAGTAAGAGAAATATTTATTTCCTAAAATGATGTATTTTTACCCTGTTAAATATTCATATACAGCATCATTTACTACCTCATATAAATCGGCTGCTGGATCTTCGTTTTTGATTTGCAAAATTTGATGAACTAGATCCTCCATTTCTTTTTCTCCAACAGGTAGGGGATCCACTTCCCCGTATTGTTTAAAACAATGACGAATCATTTTGATTACAAGTTTTTTCTCCATAGCTTGCACCTCACCATCATTATAGCGTTTTTTTGTCCATTATCCAGATTGGGGATTTGTCAAAAAATCCCTATTGAATACGAACGTATATTTGCTTATGATAATAAATATACTAAATACAGAACAAGTGTTCGAAAATAAAACTGTGAGGGATTCGTCATGGTTGATTACAGTACATTACCGCAAAATAAAATACTATGCGTCGATATGAAAAGTTTTTATGCCAGCTGTTCCGCTGTTATGAATGGGCTTGATCCTTTAGAGTCCTACATCGCGATTGTAGGTGACAAAAAGAGGCAAGGAAGTGTTGTGCTTGCCGCTTCACCTAAGTTGAAAAAAGAATTTGGCATTAAAACAGGATCGCGGCTGTTCGAAATTCCAAAGGACCCAAGGATTGAACTGATCGAGCCGAAAATGGCTACTTATTTACGCGTTTCGACGGAAATTACTCGTTTGTTTAACCGTTACGTCCCAAAGGAAGCGATCCATACGTACAGTGTCGATGAAAGTTTTATTAAGGTAGATGGGGTGATGCATCTGTGGGGGGATGCCAAGACGATTGCTGAAAAAATAAAGAACGATATTGAGAGACAATTCCAGCTACCATGCGCCATTGGAATTGGCCCCAATATGCTGATGGCAAAGCTTTGTCTTGACTTGGAAGCAAAGAAAAAAGGAGTCGCCGAGTGGACATTTGAAGATGTCCAGACAAAGCTTTGGAAAGTATCGCCACTTCGAGAAATGTGGGGAATCGGCAGGAGGGTGGAAAAGACATTAAACAGCATGGGCATTTTCACAGTTGGCCAGCTGGCTTGTTATGATTTAGAGCAATTGGAAAAGAAATTTGGCGTTATGGGCAATCAGCTTTATTACCATGCTTGGGGAGTGGATTTATCCGATTTGGGCGCACCGATTATTGAAGGACAAATCAGCTTTGGAAAAAGCCAAATTCTTTTGAGGGATTATAAAGAGCCTGAGGAAATCAAGCATGTAATTTTGGAAATGTGCGAGGAGGTAGCGAAAAGAGCAAGAACGCGAAAAAAGGCGGGGCGGACTGTCAGTCTTGGAATAGGTTACAGCCAGGATGAATTTGGTGGCGGCTTTCACCGCTCAAGAACGGTCAAGCAGCCGACGAATGTTACCATGGATCTTTACCGCGTCTGTCTTGAATTATTTCAGGAGCATTATAATGGCAAAACGGTAAGGCAGATTTCGATTGCGCTGAGTAATATTGTGGACGATTGCGAGCTGCAGCTCGATCTGTTTGATATGGGGGCATACAAAAGACGCGAGCTCGGCTATGTGGTGGATTCCATCCGCCGACGCTTTGGACCAGGGTCACTCCTCCGAGCTGTTTCCTATACCGCAGGAGGAACAGCCAGACACCGATCGACGCTGGTTGGTGGACATAAGATGTAAGGAGGAGAGGAAAAATGATTCGCGACCGCGGCAGGATCAAATGGACGTCGATGATGTTGCCTGAGCATGTAAAATTGCTCAGAGATTGGGTGAAGGAAGACCAGTATGAACAGCCAAAAGAAGTGGATGAACAGCAATTCGAACGAATGAATGAAACCTTATTAGAGGCGATTGAATTTGATGAGTACGTGACAATTATCCACTTTCACAACCATCATTATGAAATGGTGGTTGGAAAAATTCATTACTGGGATGAAATCGCCCATAGGCTTCATGTGATTGATCGCTTTCAAGAAGTGCATCGTATTCCTATTAATATGATTGCTGACATACAGCTAACAGAATGTTAAAAGAGCGGCTTTTGCCATAAGCCGCTCTTTTAACATTTAATCTACTTTTGGTACCCGAACTTCAGAATGAAAATGACCTTTATGGGATCCATCGCAAAAAGGTTTATTCTTGCTTAGCCCGCAACGGCACAGGGAAAAGGATGGTTTTGTTGTATACACATTGCCTTTGCCATCCAGCAGTTCCACATCACCGGTAATTCTAAGTGACCCGTTATCATTAACTTTAATTTGTACCTTTGACATGAAGAAGCACTCCTTTAAAAATGGATATTAATTAAGAGAATAATTAATTTCATTAGAAATTTCAACTAAAGAAAAGCAAAATAAAAAACAGCTAGAACAAACCTATGCTACAATCATCATATGCCTAAAAAAGGGGAGTGTTAAATGTGGAAATTACCATAACAAAAGAAGCAGTTCAAAAATTGAATGAGAAAATAAACGGTCGTAAAGGTTATTTAAAACTCATCTATGATACAGAAGGTTGTGGCTGTGCAGTAAGTGGTGTAGCAGCTTTGTGGTTCACAGGCGAAGTAGACAATAACGAAGAAGCGATTGAGACAAATGATCGGACTGTATACATAGAAAAGTCAAAAATGGTTTTCTTTGATGAGCAAATGAAAATAGATTTTTCTCCTAGTACAAACAGCTTTCAATTAAAAAGTCCGCAGCAAATTTTAAACGCGAGAATGAGTTTAATCATTAAAGAGCAATAAGTTTAACACATGGGTGATAAATTGGATGAAAAAACAATAGTAAACAGGATTTAAAATTCAAAACAGACTGTACCGATTAGGACAGTCTGTTTTAACTTGGCAGAGCAGAATACACGTATTTTTTCAGAAACTCATCTACGACTCGTTCATAATCAGCTCTGTTTTCATTAAAGGACTGGGCATGCCTGCCTTTTTCAGCAATATAAAGCATTTTCGGTCCCTTTTTTTGTTCATATAAATCATTGGTCATAGAAGGAAGAATAAAATCATCTTTTCGGCTGTGAATAAAAAGAATTGGATGTTGGATGTTTTGGATAACAGAAATCGGTGAAACCTCACGGATAGAGTATTTATCGCGCAAGCGTAAGAGAGCATCACCGATTAGAAGCAGTAGCCTTGGACGAACTTTAAAATCTCGTTTAATTACATAAGCAATCTGTTCTTTAAAGTCCGAAAATGGGCAGTCAGCTATATAAAAGTCTGCTCCATCTTCAAGGAGACCTGCATACAAAAGCATGGTGGCAGCCCCCATTGATTCCCCGTGAATACCTAAAAGTAAATCTGGTCCTATTTCGTTTTTAAGCCAGTCGACAACGGCTTTTAAATCGAATTTTTCATAGTGACCAAAGCTAGTTGTTTTTCCGCCGGATTCTCCGTGGCGACGGTGATCATAAAGCAATGTATTAAAGCCTCGATCGAGAAAAAGTTTCGCATATTTAACCGAATTAATTTTTGTTTCCGTCACACCATGAGAAATAATCACATAGTGATTTGTTTTATGTGGTTCCACAAGCCAAGCTTTAATGTTGTAGCCAAATGGAGAGGGAATATCAACAACCCGTTTAGGAAGGGACTCAAATTCATCAGGATTAAACCTGCCAGCTTCTTTTTCCCGGTTCAAGATGAAATCTTCATCCTTTTTTTTCATGTACATGAGCCTGTTGGTAAAATATAAACCAATCGCGAGCCAGCCGAACAATAAAATAAATAAGACTCGAATTGCCTTTTTCACGCTTGTCACCCCCGGAAGTTGTAAAATCCATAATTTTACAATTAAAATTTTACTATAAGAAAAGCCGCTGAGACAAAATGGCGGCTTTGTTTGATCTTATAATTATTGTTCAGAATTTTGACGTTTGGTTGGATGAAGAGCTTTTTCCATTTCTTCAGCGGCCATCATCCGTTTGCCGCCCTCTGCTGATTCAGCAAAATTTTTTCCGGACTGTGGAATCCCTTTTTCACGTTTACGGCTCATACTAATCCCCTTTCAAAATAAATATCATCTTTAAGATGCATTTACTGATGAGAGATTATTCATTAAGCTGCATGTTCTGGGCATAAAGACGATAATAACCGCTTTCAATCTTTCTTGAAACATAAGGGCGGACAATTTCAATCGCACTCATCAGCTTATGAAGATCAATGCCCGTTTCGATACCCATCCGTTCGAGCATATACACTACATCCTCTGTTGCGGTGTTACCGCTTGCACCGGGAGCAAACGGGCAGCCACCTAGTCCGCCTGCAGAGGAATCGAAACGGTTGATCCCGACTTGAAGGGCAGCTAGAATATTAGCGAGTCCAAGTTTCCTTGTATCATGAAAATGGGCTGTTAACAATGTATGGCTAAATTCTTCTTTTAATTTGGAAAACAGGGAATACGATTCGGTTGGAGAGGCCATTCCAATCGTATCAGCAACACTTAACTCATCGACTCCAGCATCCACAAATTCACGACACAGTTTTAATGTGTCACTTTCTTCAATTCTTCCTTCATAAGGACAGTAGAAGGCCGTAGAAATGCAGGCCCGGACAAAATAATTCTTTTCTTTTAGTTCATGAATGATCGGCTTTAACTCTGTCATACTGTCCTGTGTTGTTTTGTTAATATTTTTTAAGTTAAAGCTGTTGCTGACACCGACAAAAACAGCAACTGCTTTACAATTTGTGGCGTAAACCCTGTCAATTCCTTTTCGGTTTGGAGCTAAAACAATGTTTCTTACTTGGTCATCAGAGCTATCGGCAACGATTTCTGCTGCATCACTCATTTGTGGTACCCACTTTGGTGAGACAAATGAGGTGAGTTCCATTTCCTGGATTCCCGCATCTTTTAGTGCGGAGATAAATTGTTTTTTTATATGAGTTGGGACCAGCAATTTTTCATTTTGTAATCCATCACGAGGTCCTACCTCTATAATTGTCACTCTATTAGGTAAATTTTGCATTTTGTCACTCCTCTAGTATTGATAATTTTATTGTAGAGGGATTAATTTCTAAAAATCAAGAATAAATAGAATTTTTAAAATTAATGTGATTTCTATGAATCGTAAGGTTGCAATTTTACTTGGGGACCTAACTAGGAGCAAGTCTGTTCACGCTGATTCATAAATGTAGAGGAAAGGCATCCTCTGGCTCAGGGTACACGGTGATTAGGCAGTTGTAACAATAGTTCGCTCGATTGAACTTAATTCTAAGTCTGCTAATTATATTCTATGAAATGTTATAATAATTTAAGAAAAATAAATAGATAGGGAGTAGAAACACATGAAGAAAAGACGCTCAGAAACAAAAAAAGACGAAGCTACGGTAACTCTTAAGGATATGCTGAATCCTGAATTAATGAAACAATTAAAATCGAAACAGGAACAACTGAAAGTAGAAGAGGAAAGAAAAAAAGAGGAAGAAGAGCAAAGAAAACGGGAAGAAAGAAGATTAAAAGAAAAGAATAAATCATTTGAAGAACTATTAAATGAAAGTTCAATGGACTGGCGGAAGTTTAAATAAGGAGAGCACGGCTCTCCTTTATCGATGTTCTTTATAAATATTTGCTTTCGTGAGCTCTTTAATAATTGTCACTTCTTCATTCGTGAGTGCTTGGCTTTTTACTGCAGCTGCATTATTTCTAACTTGTTCAACACTGCTTGCCCCGACAACGACCGAAGCCACAGAAGTGTTAGCAAGATTATATTGAAGAGCCACTTCTGTCAATGAACGCTCCCCAGCTATCCGCTCCCGCAACAAAGATAAAATCTCTTTTAACTCTTCTGGGCGATAATCCAAATATCCTTTTTCTGGCAGTTTATCTAGCATTCTATCACTTAATAGCCCTTTGGCAAGTGAACCGCGAGTTACAACACTTACACCATGTTGCGTCAAAAGCGGCAAAACTTCTTCTTCGGGTCTGCGGTCAAGGATGCTATATTGCATCATTACTGAAATGATTCGGGATTTTGCCACATATTCGCGGATGACATTTGGACGAATAGAGGAGATACCATAATAACGGATTACCCCTTCGGAAACCAATTCTTCAAATGCTTCAATCGTTTCATCTATAGGATCTTCAATTGTACCGCCATGCAACTGATAAAGATCAATATAATCTGTTTCAAGTCGCTTCAGGCTTTGTTTTACGGCTTCCTTAATGTAAGCCTTGGAAGGATTCCAAGTCCAGCCAGAACGATCCGGTTTCCAGCAATTCCCGACCTTTGTTGCAATGATTACGTCACTGCGGACATTTTTTAAGGTTTTGCCAACAATTTTTTCATTAATACCATAGTCATAGAGGTCGGCAGTATCAAAATAATTAATTCCTTCCTCAAGGGCAGTTTCAATAATCTCACGGCCGATCTTTTCGTCTGTCCCAATTGACATACAGCCAAGCCCTAGCTCCGTTACAAATAAATCAGAATTACCTAATCTTCTTCTTTTCAAAAATATCCCCCCAGTCTTTTTACAATTTTATAAAAGAACGGGGCAGACTACAAACGGTAGGCTATTAATGTGAAATTTTTTTAACCCAATCTGAAACAGTGTTAAATTCCTTCGAATATTCCTTGAGTTTTTGTAATACTTCCCAGCCTTTTCCGACAAGAATAATTCCTTTCTCATGAACATATACCTTCATCCCATACCCCTCCAATTGATGTATGGTAAAATGTATGACGAGATGTGACTGGACTAGAACAGGAGATGAAAGTATGAGTACGTTGGAAGAAAAAACGCTTCATAGCGAAGAAATTTTTTCAGGGAAGGTGATTAGCCTTCACCTCTACGATGTGGAATTACCAAATGGGAAACAATCAAAAAGGGAAATTGTCAAACATCCGGGAGCAGTTGCCATTTTGGCATTGACACCGGAAAACAAAATTATTATGGTTGAGCAGTATCGTAAAGCCCTTGAGAGAGCTATTGTCGAAATACCAGCAGGCAAACTTGAAAAAGGTGAAGATCCATCCGAGTGCGCGCTTAGAGAACTTGAAGAAGAGACAGGTTATGTTTGCGAAAACCTTGAGCTCTTGACATCTTTTTATACATCACCGGGATTTGCAGATGAATTAGTATATGTATACTTGGCAAAAGGTTTAACAAAAAAGGAAAACTCTAGAGCCCTTGATGAAGATGAGTTTGTGAAACTTGAAGAACTGACATTATCTGAAGCCCTACGGTATATAAAAGAACAAAAAATCTATGATGCGAAAACCATTTATGCAGTTCAGTATTTACAATTACAAGAGGCGTTGAATAAAAAATGAATCGTTATTATGTAGATTTACATATTCATATTGGCCGCACTTTGACAGGAAAGCCTGTCAAAATTACCGGAGCCAAATCACTGACATTTTCGAACATCATTGAGCATGCGAGGCATGAAAAAGGGTTGAACATGATTGGGATTATTGATAGTCAATCTCCGGAAGTTATTTTGGAAATGGAAAGTTTGATGGACCGTGGATTGATTGATGAGCACCCAGATGGGGGATTGGTGTTTGGGGATCTAACTGTCATTCCTGGCTCAGAGATTGAAATTTATGATGACCAATGTAATGGACCCATTCATGTACTTTGCTATTTTCCGACATTGACCATTATGAAGGAGTTTTCTAATTGGCTCTCAGACAACATGAAAAATGTTCAGTTAAGCTCGCAAAGAGTTTATGTGACTGGATTGGAGTTACAAAAAAAGGTAAAAAACCTGGGAGGTATATTTATTCCGGCACATGTGTTTACACCATTTAAGAGCCTATATGGTAAAGGGGTGAAAAAGTCGTTAACAGAAGTATTTGATCCAGCATTGATCGATGGAATAGAACTTGGACTAAGTTCTGATACGAAAATGGCTGATCAATTAAAGGAATTACATGCTTACACCTTCGTAACGAACTCAGATGCTCATTCCTTGCAAAAAATAGCTCGAGAATACCAGGTAATGGCTATGAAGGAGCCATCATTTAAAGAACTTCAAAAAGCATTAAAACAAGAAGATGGCAGAAAAGTTATCGCTAATTATGGCCTAGACCCGCAACTTGGCAAATACCATAAAACCGTATGTGCGGAATGTTTGAATCAAGTAAATGAAGAGGAAGAAATTTGCAACCTATGTGGACAAACAAAAATCATTAAAGGGGTAGCAGACCGGATCCTTGAACTTAAGACTGCGAATGGAAGTCCGCCTGGTAGGCCTCCATACATTCATCAAGTGCCGCTTGAGTTTATCCCGGGCTTAGGGCCACGTATGCTTGAAAAATTAATTGATCACTTTGGCAGTGAAATGGCGGTTTTGCATGAAGTTCCATATGAGGCTTTACAAGAGGTAGTTCCTCAAAAAATTGCCGATCTCATATTGAAAGCAAGAGAGGGAAATCTGAATCTCGAAGCAGGCGGTGGAGGAAAGTATGGAAAAATAGCATTACAATTGTAAAAAAGGGAAGAGAAACCGACAGTCGTCATAGACTGACATAGCGATATAAGACAATAATAAAACACCTTCTTAGGCTACCATTCCTTTGTATTCTATAGGGGATTGGTAGCCTAATTTTTCTTGGATACGTTCTTCGTTATAATGCTTCATATATTGATCTACTCGAGATCTAACTTCCTGAATAGAAATTGAATTGTATTTAACATATTGAAACTCTTCAGATTTAATAGCTGAATGAAAAGATTCAATTACAGCATTATCCCAACAGTTACCTCTCCGTGACATACTACTTATTAAATCTTTTTCTTTTACTAACTGCTGATACGCATAAGATGTATATACACTGCCCTGATCAGAATGAATGATTACTCCTTTTGGATGACCTGTAGCTATCAAGGCTGCTTTCAGCGTATCCATGACTAATGATGTTTGTTGGTGTTCATAAAGTTTATAAGCGATGACCTCATTGTTAAATAAGTCCATAATCGTTGATAAGTATAGTGTAATCGGACCATACTGAATATACGTAATATCGGTTACCCACTTTTG